>JACQJU010000142.1 GCA_016204905.1 Candidatus Gottesmanbacteria bacterium
GAACACATAATAATAAAAATATCTAAATCTAACGTTCTCCCAGTTGGTAGCGAGTGAAGCGTTTGATCTGGATGTTTTCGCCGAGTTTACCAATAGTTTGCTTGACTAAGTCCCCAATGACCAATGACTGATCTCTAATATACTCTTGTTTGAGAAGTGCTTGTACATCTTTGGGGTTCATCGAGGCTATTTGGAGACATATTTCATGGGCTAAATTTTTGAAATCATCTGTTCTAGCGACAAAATCAGTCTCACAAACTATCTCTAGCAGTACCCCGACTTTGCCCCCGGCATGGATATAACTATCAACTATGCCTGCTTTGGTCTCTCTGCCTACTTTCTTCTCCGACTTCTCCACTCCCCATTTTTTGAGCAACAACTCTGCTTTCTTCATGTCACCGCGGGCTTCTTCGAGAGCCTTCTTGCAATCCATCACCCCACCGCCAGTAGCCTCACGGAGTTTTTTAATTTGTTCGGTAGTAATAATCATTATAATTGTTATAAATATTATACTTTCTTCCTCGGTCTTCCCCTCTTCTTCTTCTCTTTTTGTTGCATTGGAACATTTTCCATTGTCACATTCTTTTCCTCTTCTACGGCATTGACCTCATCACTAGGAACAATCTTTTCTGCTCCTATTTCTTCACTCTTTATCTCTTTGCTTCTTTGCGTCTTTGAAGCTTTCTTCTGGTTCTCTTCTACTTTTTCTACTTTTGATTCTACCTTCTCTACTTTCTTTTGAGACAATTTCATCCCCTCAGCATAAGAAGCAGCTAGAAATTCGACTATATATTTGATCGATCCCACTGCATCATCATTGGCAGGTATAGGATACTGGACTCGAGAGGGATCAGAATTGGTATCCACCATAGCTACAATCGGTATCCCGCGCCGCTGGGCCTCAGAAACTGCATTGCTTTCCTTTTTGATATCGACTATAAAAACAGCATCTGGTACGGTAAGAAGATCGGCTACTCCACCATAAACTGCCCCCAGTTTGCGCATCTCTTTTTCCAACTGCACCCTCTCATGTTTGGGAAATTGCTGCCAACTGCCGTCTGTCGACTCTTTCTTCATCCGATTTAGTTTCTCTATATTTTTCTTGACTTCCTCAAAATTAGTCAAAAATCCACCTACCCAGCGATTGGTCAAATAAAAAATATTATTTTTCCGGGCTGCCTCAGTTACTACATTTCTCGCCTGACGTTTGGTACCTACCAAAAGTAGCCTCTTGCCTGCCTCAGCCATACCTCGCACATACAAAGAAGCTTCGCTGAGAGCCTGTTTCGTCTTGGCTAAATCGATAATATGTACCCCATCCTTCTCACCAAATATAAAAGCATCAGCTTTGGGGTGCCATCTCTCTTTCTTGTGTCCAAAATGACAACCTGCTTCCAGTAAGTCTTTTAAAGATACATTTTGCATACACTATAACTATTATAATTTTTATAATTGTTATACATAAATAAAAAAGCAGCGATAACCTCGCTGCTTGCTAAGTTATCTCCTTAATCTGAGATTGATAGCTAGGTCCGCCTTCGCATAAAGCTACGGCGAAACGAAGTAGGAGTTCATCAATCTTGAAAAGTTAGACTATATTAACAAATGAATCGATAAATTGCAAATACTATCCCTTGATTTTCTCTATCACTTCCATCCAAATCCCTTCCGCAACATCATCTATAGATTTACTTCCATCCACCACTACATATCTCTCTTTGTATTTTTGTGCTAGTTTTTTGTATCCCCGATAGACTCTCTCATAAAAATCCTTTTGTTGCAGATCTAAACGATCAACTTTTTCAGTCCCATTTCTTCTAGCAAAACCTACCTCGGGAGATATGTCCAAAAAAAAGGTCAGGTCCGGAAAGACTTGGTCTATAGCTAACTTATTCATCTCAAAAATTGTTCCCTCCCCCAATTCCCTCCCATATCCCTGATAAGCAAACGATGAATCTATAAATCTATCAGCAATCACTATTTTTCCGCTCTGTAGCGCCGGTTTGATGATATCGCGTACTAATTGCGCTCTTGCTGCCGCCATAAGATAGGCTTCGGCAACAGCGGTCAGCTCGACATTCTCCCTATCATGAGTAATATGTCTTATCAGTTCTCCAACCCTCGTCCCTCCTGGTTCTCTAACTACTTCTATAGCTTTGCCTTCTTCCCGAAGTTTACTCGAGAGTTTTCCTACCTGAGTGGATTTACCGCTACCTTCTATACCTTCAAAGGAAATAAAAAAGTTTTTCATATATTTTTATTGTACGAAAAATGGGGCCAAAAGGAAAACGCTAGACGCGTCTTAGATTAGTTTACCACTTTCGCAAAGCTATTCCGATCCAGGATCGTTATTTCTTCGCCGGGTTGACTGACATATCCCAGACCATGCCAACCACTACTACCACTACTCCTAACCATAAACCCATCGCACCTATACTTGGCCACAAAGCAACCACTACCAGAGCTAGTCCAAAACCGGTTACCATGTGAGCCAAAGCATGAGGCTTCATGCATTCTTTCATCATTTTATCCATAATTATCACCACCTTCGCCTCGCCGAAGTCCCGCTATGCGGGACGAAGGCGGGCTTACATATTTCTACTTCACCATTTTATTGTAGCGTTGTCAACTCCAATGGTTTACAATCGAAAATAGATCCTTTTTTGGATATTATTTTTATATGAAAGTAGAAATAGAACCACCATCTACTAATGGCGAAATTGCAATACCACCTGCTGCCCTACCTCCAGGTATCGAAACACTTGGCGTCTGGGCTGAACGCCCCAGATTTATAGATTATCTAAAACGCTACAATCGCTTTATTTTTGTCGCACCGCCTGGTATGGGAAAAAGTATCGGAGGTCCCCCTATGGCGATGGATGCCTATGACCAAGGCATAGTAAAAAAACCCATCATGCCAGAAAGAAGTAAAGTAAGTATTGTCGAAACGCAACCTAGAAAGGCGGCTGCTGGAAACGTTGCCAAAGGTATAGCCCATTTTATAGGAAGTAAAGTTGGTGAGTTAGTAGGTTTACGATACAAACGCACTAATTTAGTAAGTGATAAGACTAGAATCTTAGTGGAGGTAGAAGGGTCTCTCATGAACGCTTTGAAAAACGACCCAATGCTTCGTGATTTCGATGTGGTGATTCCTGATGAGATCCATGAAGTAGGCGCCAATCTCATTGTCACCCTGGCCCTACTCAAAAGGGCCGATGATTTACGAGCTGATTCCAAGCTTCCGCCTCTAACTATAATCCCCACTTCAGGTACACCCAATGCTGCAGCTTACGCTGATTATTTCAAAAGGAACTCCAAAGGACAACAGCTGGCTATAGATGTACCTATCCTCAGTCTAGAAAGAGAACAAGAAAAAGACATCGAATATCATTGGTGGCCGGGCCAAAGAAATCCAGAGTATGAACAACTTCCTATAATAGCCGCCAATGTTCTGGCCGAAGAGATTGTTGGTCCCAAAAAATCAGGAGATGTACTCATAGTTACGCCTGGCCAAAGTGAACAAGCTACCACTATAAAAGCCATCAAAGAAGCTTTTGCTCGTAATAAGTTCAACCTAGATGAAATTCAGATCATCCCCTTTGACAGATCCACTCCTACGTATAAACGTGAGCAGCAAATAGAAAATATCGAAGATCCTACCAAAAGACGTGTTATAGTAGCCACTTCTATAGCCAACACTAGCGTTACTATCAAACGTCTGGAAAATGTCATCAATATGGGCTGGCAAAAGCTGCCTAATATCGATCACCAAACAGGGTTGATAGATCACGATCCCCTACTCTCCTCTCAGAGCACTAACACCCAGATAGAAAACAGAGCTGGACGTGGTGAAGGTGAAGCAGCCAGAGTCTGGCACCTATTTACCCAATCCAGTTCCAAGGAACGTCCACAACACGATGTTTCTGGCATAAAAAGGACAGATCTAGCCGCAATTATGCTCAGCTTGAAAGACCAGAAAATTGATATCAGGGATATTGATCTCCTGGAAAGCCCAGATGCCGGCCAGATCCAAAGAGCGCTTACCACACTCAAAATATTGGAAGCTGTCAAAGACGATGGGGAAATAAGTGATATTGGCATAGAAATGGCTAAACTTCAAATTGATCCTCACTTATCTCGCATGGTTGTTGAAGCCAAAAAGGAAAATGTTCTCGAGGCAGCCACAGTGATAGCTCTGATGAAAGAGAACTTTAGAGATCTTTTTTATGGTAATAGAGATGAAGTACAGGCAATAATAAAAGCGCACCAGGCCCAAGGATCTGATTTCCTGACTCTAATAAATATTTGGAATGCTTACCAGAAGGTCAAAAGCAGTAGTGCAACTACTCCAGCCCAACTCACTAAATGGTTAGAAGGGATGCATCTTAACCCCGAAACACTCGAAAATATAGAAAGTGACGCCAAGGATATAAATAATGACCAGGAAATAGGCGAAATAGTATTGACAAGTGATGCAAAGCGTGGATTGAAAAGATGCTTGATGGTAGGCTTTGCCGACAGATTATTTGAGAGATCTCATGGAGATGTCTATATCTGGTCAGCCGATACCGAAATGCACGGTATTGTTCTCGGTAATAGATCGGCTGTCTACAATATCAAACCAAAGCATATCATCTCAGCGGAAATGAATCTTGCCAAAAAAAGCAAGAGGGTCTATCTCACTTTCAACGAAGATGTTAGCGAGGAAACTGACATCATAGATGAGGTAAAAAGAAAAATAGAATCAGTATTGGGACCACGTCCAACCGTAGAAACTCCGCCGGAAGTAACAACAACGACCCAAGTAGTCCTCCCACCAGATAACTCACCTCGACAAGAAGCAATCGCTGAGAGCGAAATAAAGAGTGCGGCCGCCGAAGTGCCTCCACCATCAGCCAAACCCCAAGAAAATATCATCAAAAGGATTTATAACAAAGTAAAACACGCCCTCTCTTATCTCAATCCCTTAAAATTACTCGCCGCAATCAAGAGGTTTATATTTGGGAAGTGAAGAATAATTAAGTAATTACGTAATTGGTAATTGGGAAGAAAGAAATTTCCCTTAATTACTTAATTTCTCTGCCTGCCGGCAGGCAGGTATTTACTTAATTACTAATAATTGCTATATTCTAGTAGATGAAGCGGACCCACCTCATCCTCACCGGTCTTTCAGCAACAATAGTTTTACTATCCCTCAATCGCCTCACTCCATTTACCCAGACTCTCCTCCAACCCTATGATTATCTCCGTTGGATGGACCTACTAGCCATGATCCCCATCCCACTGGCTAGTGTAATCCTTTATTACCTTCTCAAAAATGAGATAGTCAAGGACTCCCTTTTGCGCAAAACGACTCTTTATGTCGTACTCAATCTTTTTCTTATCACCGGTATATATCTCTTTGCTGCCGGATCTGGGACTCACGAATTTGCTAATTATTTGCACTTCAAATTTTGTCGAGCTGATATCACTAGTGCTCTTTGCAAAATCATCATCTACAACGACGATCAGTTCAGTCACTATGTCTACTACATCGGATTTATACTTCTCAATATCTCTCTCATGTTTCTGGAATATTTTGTACCCCGAAGCAAAGATGTCTCCCAAAAAAACCTATTTTTTATCACCCTCAATAGTCTGGTGATTGCCCTGGGTATCTTTGCCAATCTGGCTTTTGAGGAAGCATTTTTGGATCTATTTTTCTTCGGCGTTGTGATGTTATTGTCTCTTTATCTTCTATTTAAAGATAGAAAAAAGGTCTTCCGTCTCCCTGTACTTTATTACTTCGCCTCTTCTTACACTGTCGGTATTGTATCTACCATCGTCTACAAACTAGCAACAGGTACTCCTTTTTAAAATACTCCTTTGCTAACAGTGCAAAAACCCGTCTCATTAACATATACATTTGATATATTACACCATAATATGATCTATATACTTATTACATAACTACCACACACTGTAGTATGGTAGTTATGTTAACTTACCGAGTTTTACCTTTAAGAGTTAATTTTGAGGAAAACATCTGATAGAGTTGTTTGTTCTCCCATTTATTGAAGCGCCTACGCTTCAAATCTAGCTTCTCAAAAGCATCTGCTATTTTTTTCTTCTCGCCTCTATCGGCAGTCTTTACGATCTCTTCAAAAAGAAGTTGTGGCCAGAAATAAAGAGAATATCGCCTCTTTATATTTCTCCAACTCAGTGGGTCATATATTTCTTCGATACTTTCTTGTTTCGGCGATTTCTTCCTCCGAGATAGCATCACTTTAAACCCTACTCCCGAAAGATTAAGCCAAGTATTGACTCTTGCGATAGTAGAATAACCCACTTTCAATACATCTCGTATATACACATAGTCTTTACCACTAGATAGATATTCTGCTATTTTCAGCCGCTTGGCGATAGTCTCTACCTCTTTTGGAGTAAGTAGATCAGTAAGTGCTTCTGCTACTTCTTCAGTTGAGCGCAAAACAACTAAGCTTCTACATAGATCAACAATGAGTTCTTTTCTTTCTTTAGGTGTTAGTTTCGAACTCCCTCTCGTTTGCATAACTACCATACACTGTAGCATGGTAGTTATGCAAGATCAAGTATTAATTATAACA
>JACQJU010000016.1 GCA_016204905.1 Candidatus Gottesmanbacteria bacterium
ATTTACTATTTAAAATTTAAAATAATAATGACTGAAGTTATACCTGCCATACTAGAGAAATCTTTTCCTGAGATAGAGAGGAAAATACACTTGGTGGAGAATTATGTACACTGGGTACAGATAGATATTGCCGATGGTACACTAGTTGATAATAATACATATATTGAAACAGATCGATATAATACCTTCCACCTTTCAGGTGGAACAGATACGCCACCTATTTCCACCCTCAATTTTGAACTTCATATGATGGTGAAGAAGCCTCTGAAATATTTGGATTCATATATGGAGGTTGGCTTCAAGAGATTCTTTGCTCATGTTGAAGGAGATCAGGTGGAAGATTTTATTCTCAAGTGTCAGGAAGCCGATGTGGAAGTTGGTCTAGCTATAGATGGACCGACGCCATGGGAGAAGATTCATCCTTATTTGGATAATATCGACGCTTTACTCGTCATGGCGATAGAAGCAGGGGAGTCGGGTAAACCTTATAGAGAAGATACAGGAGAAAAGATAAGAAAGATAAAGGAGATAGACTTTGATCTGCCGATTGCTGTAGATGGAGCGATGAATGAAGAAAATGCTCGGAAAGTGGTCGCGGCAGGAGCTACGAGAATAAACAGTAATTCGTATATATTTAAATCTCCTGATGTGAAAGCCGCGATTGAAACTCTAAAGCAGCTATAAGAATTTTCTATGATGATTTGAGTCACAGACGTAATCAGGCTGTTGAACTAGTATATAATATCTTATGGTATTTTTTGGAGAAATTGCTCAAAATATAGCTGAAACATTTCAGCGAAAGAAGCCACCTCAAAATGGATTAGAAACTAGTCACCCGTTAGATCATCCAGGAGTGAATGTAACTTTATATCACTAAGCTGATACAACAATCAGATCTGAGGAGTATCACCCACCAAGAAAGGCCATAGAAATGCCTCATCTCCTGAGAAGATATAGATAGAGTATCTATTTAGATAAAAGCAATTAAACCCTTCAAATTAATAGACTCTTGGTAATCTTAAAGGCCGACAGACAGCCAAAATATACCTAGGTAAAGGTTATCATCACCTATGCAAATAGCCTCAAAAGGCTACTATTGAAAACATCCAGAATATATAGAATAATAGCCGCATGAATCAGGAGAAAATCAAGCAGATTGCTCGGTATCTGCGATATTTTTCCCTCAAGATGTCCACACAGGCCGCCTCGGGACACCCTACATCATCACTTTCGGCTGCTGATCTGATGGCTACTTTTATAGCCGAGGTGTTTAGATATGATTTCAAAAATCCGGATAATCCAGCCAACGACAGACTTGTTTTCTCCAAAGGACATGCAAGTCCTTTGTATTACTCGATGTTTGCAGCGATGGGGGTGATACCTACCAAAGAATTAGATAACTATCGTAAATTTAGTAGTAATCTCGAGGGTCATCCGACTTTTAGATTTCCCTACACTGAAGGGGCCACAGGATCTTTGGGACAAGGACTTTCCACCTGTGGTACTTTCCACCTGTTAGGTGGAATAGAATCGCCACCTATTGACTAATTTATATTTTATGCTAATGTAAGTATATGGCAGGAAGAAAAGTAATATTGGCAAATGGAGAGTATTATCATATCTACAATAGAGGTATAGCAAGGCAACCAGTATTTTTTACCAAGAGAGATTATGAGCGTTTCCTCCTAGCTTTATCTTACTACCGATTTCAATCACCTCCGGTAAAATTATCTCGATTTCTCGATTTTCCTCAACTAATCCGTGATGACATATTACGAAAACAGCTTCAGGAAGGGCGGAAGCTTGTTGAGATTGTTAGTTTTGTCTTTATGCCTAATCATTTTCATTTGCTTTTACGACAGAAAATTGATAAAGGAATTTCCATATTTTTAAGTATGCTTATAAATAGCTACACTCGTTATATAAATATAAAGACTGACAGAGTAGGAGATTTATTTCAAGGTGTATTTAAGGCTGTTCATGTGGAGACTGACGAACAGCTTGTTCATCTATCTCGTTATATTCATTTAAATCCTCTTATTTCTTTTGTCGTGAAGGAGGCTGATTTTCTTTCCTATCCATGGTCTTCATTGGGAGATTATTTGAGGATGAAATCCGCAATTGTAGATCTTAGTCTGATTTTAGAACATTTTAAAAAGCCTAATAGCTACCGCGATTTTGTTTTAGATAGAGTTAATTACTTGAAAAGATTAAAAGAGATAAATCATCTTTTATTGGAAAAGTGATTTATGGAAACAGGTGCAGAGCTATTCCACCTGAAAGGTGGAAGATGGGCAACTTAGTAATCTTTACAAATTGTTTTAACAATTCTCAATCATCACTATCAGGAGGTGTAGAAGAGGAATAAGTAGTAGAGAGAGCAGGGGAATCCCAGCGGATAGCATCAAAGAATGTCCTGGGTCCAACCCCAGAGTATTTGACTTTTAGTGTCAAAGAATCAGCATCTTGGTTTAAAATAAAGTCTTTTTGTTGTTTCTGCCAGCCATGGGAAGCAGTAGGAAAGGTTATCTCGTAGTTTGTTTTAGTTGTTTTTTCATTGCTATTATTAA
>JACQJU010000006.1 GCA_016204905.1 Candidatus Gottesmanbacteria bacterium
ACCTCTAAGGTGTACTTTTAAGGTGTACTTTTTTGTAAACTTTTTGATTCTTTTAATATGGTTTCAAATATATTTTTAACCGACTGATTATTTGGGGATAATTTATTTATCCTCTTTTTTATAAATTCTTCGCGATCGTTATCAACGATTGAAATTTTACTCATCCTCTTTATTTTGCCAATATTTCGGGCAAGATCTAATCTTTGTTCAAGAAGTCTAATAATTTTTCTATCGATTGCATCAATTTTTTTCCTTAATATATCAAGATTCATATATTTCTCCTTTCTCGTATAGGCCCAATATTTTTAGAAAATTGACATGTTCTTTCATTTGGCTCAATATTTTTGGAAGCAAATCTTTTTTGTCCTTTAATTCAAAATCGACAAAAAAGATATACTCCCAAGGTTTGCCAAATACAGGTCGAGATTCTATTTTAGTCAAATTCAGACCGTATCTGGGATAGGGTTCTAATGTCTTTAATAGACTGCCGGGTACATGTTCTACTGAAAAGATGAGAGACACTTTGTTGCCTTTCTTTTGTCCTTTCTTGCTCACCACCACAAATCTAGTAAAGTTATACGGACTTTCGGCGATATTTTTTTTTAGAGTTTGTAAATGGTATAAACTGGCGCCAAGTTTTGTACCTATAGCACAGGTTGCAATAGCTTTATCTTCTTTTAGTTTTATAGCAGCTCTGGTTGTATCTTCTGTTAAAATAGTTTTTATATGTGGATACTGATGGAAAAAAGATTTGCACTGTTTAAAGACTTCGGGATGAGAGTAACAATGGGTTAAATCTAAGATGTCTAATTTGTTTTCGAGAAAAATTTTTTTGACTAACAAATGGTGATTTATATTGAGAAATATTTCACCGACGATGGATAGATTGCCTGTAAGCAACAGATCGTATGTCTCATAGATACTACCAGTGAGAGAATTTTCCAGTGGTAATATGCCAAGATTTGTTTCACCTCGAATCACTTTGGATACGATGCTGGAAAATGAGTTGCAACTGACTAAACTATATTTTTTAAAGTACTTTTGGGCGGCTATATAACTATTTGACCCTGCCAAACCGAGATAAGATATGGTTTTACTCATTTATTGCTTGATAAATATTATTTCTATACGGCCCTTATTGACGCACTGTTTCACTCCGGGAGTGAAATGGGCTGCTAGGAACGTCCAATTGCCTGGGCTACCTTTTTTACCTCTTTGACAATTTTGTTTAGCTCTTCGACGGAGATAGCCTGGTCGGCGTCAGAAATAGAAACCCTAGGATCAAAATGAACTTCGAGTAGTAGGCCATCGGCCCCTGCGGCTATGGCTGCTCTGCTCATGGCTCTGACTAGATTGGCTCTGCCGGTACCATGGCTGGGATCAACAATCACAGGCAGATGTGTTTCATGTTTGAGATAGGCAACGGCATTGAGGTCCAATGTAAATCGAGTTTCTTGGACATGAGTCCTAATACCTCTTTCACAAAGCATCACTTGTTCGTTGCCGCCGATAAGGATATATTCGGCTGCTAGTAATAATTCTTTGTAGGTAGCCCACATGCCTCTTTTTAGTAGGACAGGTTTTCTGGTTTTACCTAGTTCTCTGAGTAATGGATAGTTTTGCATATTTCTTGTGCCCACTTGGAATATATCCGTATATTTTTCCACAAGTTCTATATCTCTGACATCGATTATTTCGGTGATCATGGGCAATTTTTGGCTATCTGCAGCAAGGCGTAAGAAATGCAAACCAATTTTGCCTAGACCTTGGAAATCGTAGGGTGCGGTACGGGGCTTGAAGGCGCCACCTCTGAGGACATGGGAACCAGACTGGCGGACAAATTTAGCCATCTTTTGGATCTGGGATTTGGATTCGACAGAACAGGGACCAGCCATAATGACGATCTCTCTCCCGCCAATAAGCGGCCCGTTTTTTAGTGGGATTTGACTACTTACCTTGAGGGATTTGCTAGCTAATTTATAGGGCCTATCTGTTGCTAAAAGGCGAGATACGGCCGGGTGTGACTCAACTTCTCTTTTGGCCAATTCACCGAAGCGACCTACAACGACTAGTAGTTTCTCCTGCTTGCGATCTACGGGTATAACTTCTATTTTTCTATCCACCAGAAAGCGGCGAAGATTTTTTTCTTCTTTGGGATCTAGATTTGGTTTTAGAAAGATGATCATAATAAATCCTTGCTACCCGCCTAAGCTTACTTCTCGCCTTTTCAATTCTATTCGAATACGGCTCGAAGAGCGCATATCGGCGGGTTATGCATCTCTAATTCTCTCCGCCAGTTGGCGGATCGAAAAGAGCTGCATAAAAAAAGCCTCCCTTCGGAGGCTTGTTGGATACTATTTATTTATATCTTATCCACGCAAACAAACCCCCTTGCGGAGTTTAAAGTAAAAATAAAACCAGTTAGCTTGGATATTCATGCTATACTTAGTATATAACAGAATTGGAAAAGTTTGTCAATTTTTAGTTTCTTCTCTTTTCCAGCATTCCATCTCGAATACGTCTTTTTTCAGAGACATTCGGCGACCCTTGTGGGACTTTCAGGGTTTATTCTTCCTCACTCTGTGAAGCCCTGCCACCGGATAGAACAGTAAGTTCGTCTAGGTTTCTTACGGCAGGTCTTCAAAGCTCTTCAAAAAGGGTATTCTTCGATGGAATCTGTTGTATCAAGTTGATGATTTTAGGAGGCTTTGATTTTGTCAACGATAGATTTGAAGGTTTTGGGATCGTTGACGACTAGATCTGAGAGAATTTTCCGGTCGAGTTGGATTTTTTTTACTTTCAGAAGGTTTATAAATTTCGAGTAGGATAGGTCCATCTCTTTTAATGCCCCAGAAATTCTGGTAATCCAGAGGCTCCGGAAATCCCTTTTCTTCAGCCTTCTGCCGGCATAAGCATAAGCTCCGGCATGAAGAGCAGCTTCTTTGGCTACTTTGACTAGTCTTCTTTTGGTCATCCGGTAGCCTTTGACAGACTGGAAGAGTTTGTTGTGTTTTCTACGAGATGTTATACCTCGCTTGATACGGGCCATATTTAGTTGTCAGCTTTCAGCTGTCAGTTATCAGTTATCAGCGTTCAGTTAAGTCCTAGTAAACGTTTTATAATTTTGGCCTGAGCACTGCCGAGTACTTTGGGTTCGTTGAAGCGTCTTATCCGGGATTTGGATTTTTTGATCCGCAAATGTCTGGATCCTTGACTCCTGTGGATCGCCTTACCACTCTTGGTAATTTTTAATCTCTTGGCGACAATTTTTTTGGTTTTTTGTTTCGACATTTAGATTTAAATTATGAATTATAAATTACAAATTATAAATC
>JACQJU010000013.1 GCA_016204905.1 Candidatus Gottesmanbacteria bacterium
CCCAAAGGGAAAAATGGGGAGGCGCATCTAAATACCCACGGGCACCTAGAAATTTGCCTCTTCGTACGCGACTGTGGAATATCCACATCCTTCGTCCTACCCATATAAAAGCTTGTAGAGGAAAAAGCTCCTAAGCTTTTTCATCTAAATCCGAAGGGCTATCATATTGCAACACAAAATAACTAATTTGTCAATATAAATACCTCCAGATTTGAGCCTAATTGACAATAAACTGCAAAAATGACACAATCAGGATAACCTCACCCTTTAATCCCTCTCCTGGCAGGAGAGGACAGGGAGAGGTAAATCATGAACGATAAAAAATTTATTGCCCTCTCGAGCATTTTCTTTCTCATGTTTATCTTTGGCATGGGCACTCTTTTTGTTCAAGAACCTATATCCAATTATCTTAGGGCTACCACCGCTCAAGTAAGTAGCGAAAAATCATTTATTACCGCCATTCCTCAGATTGGCAAAACAGAAGGAAGTATTTCCGAAACCAAACCAGCTCAAATTAAAGTCAATGTTTATATAAGGACAGATAGTGGTGATCTTCTTGCCCAAAAAACAGTGAAATTATCTACCGATCTTACAAGCGTCAATATTTCACCTTCTGATACCCAAGATACTAACAAAGATGGCAAAGCCGAATTCATACTGACATCTACTACCCCCGGAGTTGCCCAGCTTACCGCCCAAGAGTTAACCAGCGGTAAAACTATTAGTAACTCTCTTTCTGTCGAATTTACCCCATGACCCATTCGACTCTACTCAGGGTCATAGTGAGTCAAATCGAACTATGAAAATAGCTGTCATAGGGGCGGGATTTACGGGACTTACTACCTCTCTGAGACTCGCCCAGAAAAACCATACTGTTGCTCTTTTTGAAAAAGAAGCAAAACCCGGGGGCCTCGCTACAGGTTTTCATTCTCCCCAATTTAGCTGGTCTATCGAGAAACACTATCATCACCTTTTTACCAATGATCACTCTATCATCGGTCTCATCAAAGAAATCGGACTTGAAGATCTCCTTATTTTCCCCCCTTCTCTGACCTCTTTATATCACGATAACAAAATCTACCCCTTCAACACGCCTTTCCACATACTCCAATTTACTCCCTTATCGCTAAATAACCGCCTTAGACTGGCATTTGTCTCTGCATATCTTAAATTATTACCCAAAGATCTAGCGCTTAATTTAGAAAAAGAAACAGCTTCTTCCTGGTTACAAAAATATTATGGCCAAGATGTTTATCGACTAGTTTGGCAACCTTTATTACAAGGCAAATTTGGCAAGTATAAAGATATTGTCAATATGTCATGGTTCTGGGCGAGAATAAAGAAAAGAACATTTAGGCTTGGTTACATAAAAGGTGGTTTTCAAAAACTTGCCGATCTTCTGGATGAAAAAATAAAAGCGCTAGGCGTAAATGTATATTACAATACCTCTTTTTCTCCTTCTCTCAACAAAAAATTTGACAAGATTATCGTCACTACCCCTACCTCAGTTTTTTTGAAAATGTTCCCTACTCTCCCTACAAGTTATATAAATAACTTAAAAACCATCCCTCATCTCCATGCTCTCAATTTATTAATTATATCAAAAAAGCAATTCTTCCCAGACGGTACCTATTGGCTCAATATCAATGATCGAAAATTTCCCTTTATCGCAGTCGTTGAACATACTAATTTTATTGATTCTAAATATTACGGAGGCAACCACTTATTATATGTTGGTAACTATCTCCCTCCCGATCATCCCTACTTGAAAATGAAGGATAAAGAATTATTGAATCTATATCTTCCTTATTTGCAAAAAATCAATCCAAATTACAATTTGAAATTTCAAATTTCAAATTTCAAATTGTTCCTCGGTCCCTTTGCTCAACCAGTCTTTCCTACTAACTATTCTCATTCTCTACCCTCTTTCCAAACACCACTAAAAAATGTCTATTTAGCCAACTTAGACATGGTCTACCCCTGGGATAGAGGCACCAACTATGCAGTAGAACTAGGTAATAAGGTTGCAGAACTTGTGGATCAAGATAACAATTAAATCAGCTCGCCCCGTACACGCGCCCCTTCGAGGCATGGATGTAAACCATGCGAGAAGGTAAGCGTTGTATCGGGGCACCAACTATGCAGTTGAGCTAGGTGAGAAAGTTGCGGAATTTGTAAATAATACAAATATATAAACCCGAGCAATAGGAAATTTTTTATGTCAAATAGTAGAGCATAAAGGCGAGCAGTATAAGATTTTCGCAGTTTGCATACGGAACCTTATGTCAGAATTTAAAGACAGAATTACTTAAATGATAACAATAAGACTATATAAATTAGTACCAGAAACTTAACCTTAGAGTCTTACAAACAAGAAAATCTTATCTGCGAGCCTTAAGAGAGTCTTAAACTCAAAAAAAATTCTTACACGAGGTTGAGATAATCAAAATTATAATTGCTATTTCCCCCAAACTCTCCTAAAATACGCTTATGAAGAAGGACAAAGTCACGGCACTCATCCGCGCCCTTCGACCCAACCAATGGGTCAAAAACCTTATCCTTTTTTCCGCCATCATATTTACCGGTAAACTTTTTGATAGCTATCTATTTTTGCTTACCTCAATTGCTTTTATTATCTTTTGCGCTATCTCGAGCGCCTCATATCTTTTTAATGATCTTATTGATCTCAAATATGATCGTATTCATCCCGAAAAAAAACACCGCCCCTTAGCTTCAGGCCTACTTTCTCCCAATCTAGCTACAGAAACAGCATTCTTATTAGGCCTTTTCGGCCTGATTGCCTCACTTTTTTTATCCGCCGGATTCTTTCTTGTTACACTGGCATTTTCCCTTCTACATCTCCTCTATTCTACTGTACTTAAAAAATATGCCATACTAGATATACTTAGTATTTCTTTTTCTTTTACTCTTAGAGCCTTAGCAGGAGAAATCCTGACCGGCTACCATTTACCTATCTGGCTACTTCTATCTATTTTTTTCGTCTCTCTTTTTATTGCCTCTACCAAAAGACATTCTGAATTCATAAAAGAAGGTGCTTCCACTCGTCCTACCCTATTTCAATACAAGGAACATCTCCTGGATTTCTACACCTCAACTTTTGCTACGGCCTCGATTCTATCTTATGCACTCTTCACTTTCCTAGAAGAACCTCCGAGATTTGAAGGACCGCTAAAAGAATTTCTCATGGTCACTTTCCCCAATGCCCTCGATAGAAAATGGATGATTATCACTATACCATTTATAGTATTTTGTCTCATGCGCTATGCCCAGCTTATTTATGAAGGACAAGAAGGTGAAAAGCCCGAAAAAATTATCACCACCGATAAACCTCTAATCCTCGCTATGCTTAGTTGGGGAGTCATCGTCATAGTATTTTTATACATTCTGTGAAAAAATTTCCCCTTATTTTGTTCATCATTGCCATCGCTGGATTGCTTCGCTTTTATAATCTCATGCATGATGCCCCCTATTTCTTCAATCCAGACGAGCGTAATATGGCCAACGCCATCAGCCAATTCCGCCTTCCATCTAATCCTTCTCAAATCCCAACCTGCCTTCTTAGTCAAATTAACCCGTCTTCTAACCTACAACCTACAACCTACAAGCTACAAGCTAATAATTGCAATCTCAATCCCCATTTCTTCGCTTACGGCCAATTCCCTCTCTACCTTGCTTTTGTAAGCGACCAATTAACCAAACCACTCAATAATCTCATCTCTAGCGAACCAATGACTAATGACCAATCTCTAATGACTTCCTTTTCTTCCGCCATCTTCTATCTTCGCTTCTACTCTGCTCTATCATCAATATGCACCCTTATCGATTCAGCAGCCAAAAGTTCTTTGATCTCTTTGGTCTTCACAAGAATTGCAGCGTTATCCTTGTCGGCATAAAGTATTGGCACTATTACAACCTGTATCGGTGCAACCTTTGGTGGTAGAACAAGACCCTTATCATCTCCATGCAC
>JACQJU010000007.1 GCA_016204905.1 Candidatus Gottesmanbacteria bacterium
AATTATAAATTATAAATTACAAATTAGAAATTTCTCACTTTTTCTCTCCTTTCTACTTCTTCTACTTTTTCTACCTTCCCGAGTTCAGGCTGTTTCTACCATAGATTTTTCTTCCACTAAGGACTTTTTCAAAGAAATCAAGGTAGGCGATAGTATATCAGGGGACATTTCCTCTTCTAATATACCCAATCCCTACAAAGCGGGCGGGTTTCTAGTCGGATACAGGCTAGAGATTCCTACTTCTGTAGACGCGGGGGAAGTGGAACTAAAAGTCCAATCTTGTGCTTTTAAGCTCCTTTTTGTATGTATGGGAGATGCATTTGATGAGACTATTTATGTCTATAACAAAGATTTTGTACCCGTTGGGGGAAAAGAGGAAGAATTTAGATATAAAGACAGTGTGGATTTGGCTGATATTGAGATCAAAGATAGAATACTATACTTCTTAGTAGGCTCCGAAGATGCCTCAGAGACGGGGCAGTTTATACTCTCGGCCAATCTCCAAATTTCCGAGTAAACTGTCATATTTGACGTATTAGACAGAATTTTTCCTTGCCAAATTTCCGCGGCCGCGTTATTCTGTCAAGAAGCTAAAATAGAATTTCACACCGGGTGTGAAAGTGAGGCTGCACATCGGGGTGTCAAGCATAACAAAATGACGCATGTGCGGTGATTTGTCAATTTTAAAATAGATTCAAAAGATTCAAAAAAAACAAACCACAGGCGACGCCAAAGCATAAAACGACCCACCCTGAGTCAACTTCGCATTTCGATGTTGCTCTCAATTTCCCAATTGTTTGTGGGGGAGACGCGTTATGTAGACTACGCCCGTGGTTGGTTCCGTGCTAGAACTCAATCGGTCTGAACTCGAGCCTTTCATCCTTGGCAGGTTTGCGCGGGATGGGGATTGGGATGATGAGTTTGCCCATGAATATCGTAAGGGCGTTGAGGGCAAGTCCCACGGCTGCACCGATAACTGTATATGGTAATGACCAGATGTCAATTGCCCACTCGAGTACTTTGAGCGGATGAACGGTGTGCAGAGCGAACAGGACGATTAGGACCGGATCCCAAGCCATGATTCTTTTGCAGATCTGCCTGTGGCTGAAGATGGGGACGAATTCCAGTCCTTGCAATCCTGGCATGGGCATATTGTCCATGGTGTCCCTTCTAGCAATCCATCTCTCGTCGTACAATTGACGTAAGAACCCCAGTGTGTCAGTGGTGGACATGACAAACTGGATGCGGCAAAGTGTGAGAAACGGATCCCAGAGTAGGTCGGGAATAGACAAGCCAAGGAGGGGCAAAACGTTATTACCCAGTATCCAAGGCCAGAGCCCGAAACTCATGGCGGCTACCCCGCCAAGAAGGTCGTATTTTCCTTGCTCCCGTGGATCTTTGCAGGCTGAATCGTGCCGGCGATAATTTCTACTTTTTTTGCCATGCTGGTTTAAGTATCGCTCAAGCCCGATTTTTAGTAGGACCCCGGCGAGTATGGCGACGAGCCAGTATGCGGGGTCTGCGAAGAAATAAGCCGGAATCATTATTATTACCTCGTATTTGGGAAATTGAGAGAAAAGAGTTCAAAATATCAACTCCTTTCTCCAACTGCCCAAACTACACGTCGTTTCGATTAACGATTACCGAGGTGTCAATATATGCACACTTCGGAGGTGTGATAGCTAGACACATCAGGAATTTTTAGCACGGAACCTATTTTAAAGAACAAAAAATGTCCCTATGGGCAGAGACGCAAAATGCCTGCCTGACGGCAGACAGGTCCCTCCAAGGGGACGCAATTAACCTATAAAATATCATATTTTGATGAGAAAGGGAATATTTTTATAAAGAAAGGGTGCGCGTGTGGGTTGTGTGGATAATGCCCACACGCGCTTGCGGCCAACTCTGTGGCCGTTGCTGGTGTCATTTGTGTTTAGGGAATAGTTGGTTCCATAGCCATTCTCCTAATAGCTTGAGAACTACACCCAAGACGATAAGGAGAACAATTATATACTCGACAATTGCTTTCATATTTCTCCTTATGGTGGGGTGGTTCTGAGTTCCTCTGTGGATAGAAGGAAATACTCTGTGTCATGTTGTTCCAGAACAAACATGCCGGCAGTATCTCCGCCATCGTAGAGTACCAACCATCCCTCTCTGGTGTTTTGAAGGTGAGGTATGGGATCACCTTCGAAATATAATGGTTCTTTACGAAAGGTATACTTCCTCCATATCTCTTTCTCAGGATCATGCCACCAGAAGGTGGTACCGTCCTTGAGATTGTCCAAGCGCCAGTTTCCATTGCGAAATACTGGGCCAGATTTTTGTATCGGAGCCGTATGTGTGGGTGTCCTGACCGTTGTCTTCGTAGTGAGGATTTCCGATAATTCCATGGTGATGATTATCGGCAACGATAGGACTAGAATAACAACGGCTAGCAGTATACTACGGTCGATGGTTTTGACTTGTGAGAACATGATTCACCTCGTGAATGAATTTGGGGTTATTGACACCAGCGATGTAAATGTGCAGTGTTTTCCTAATGGAGAACGTCTTATAGTAGCACGGATTACTGGGGAAAGTCAAAAAGGTAATTGAGTAGGTTACTTTTCTACTTGAAAGCCTGCTTTTTGAAAGTGGTTATCAAATGTTGCCACTCGGGTGAGTCCCAGGCGTTTCATCAGAGCAAAAGAAACACAGTCGGTGAAGGAAAGTCGACTCCAATCGTTCCAAAACCATTCCCAGGCATTTTTCTCGTCTAGAGAAATAACCCTGATTATTTTAAATCTTTTTAACTTTAGTAATGATCTTTGTAGATCTTTTACCCTATCTCGACCGCATTTCACCCTAATAAGTGTGATAGTTTCGTCCAGAATAAAATTACTGGTAATAAGTTGAGTAGATTGTTTATTTAGTCTTTCTAAGATAGTAACGGCATCCTCGTGGAAGTCATCTTTTGTATCTATAAGCGCTTTGAAGAAGGCGGTATCGATAAAAATAGATTCGTTAATCTTTGATACCATAAATTATTTTGTCATCTTCAGATGCTCCCATAGGTTCTGGTTTGTAGGGTTTTTTAGCCAGATCCAATAATGCCTGATATGGGCTGTCTTCCTTTTTGGCGCCGGTTACTTTTTTGCCCTTATGACCGAAGAATGTGTTCTTGGTATCTTCCTCAATAAGTGTATTTATGTACTCATTGAGGCTCATGTCCAAATCCGCCGCATTATTTTTTGCCTGCATATACTGGTTTTTGGGTATTCGTACGTTGGTAGTGACTATATTTGTATTCATATAGTATGAATCATACTATAGTATGAATGGTATGTCAAGCGCATTTTCCAGTTTTCGTATCCTATAGCAATTGACAGAGAGGGTATTTTGAGGTATAATGCCGTATTCATTTTGCGCCTCTTGAAGGCCTGCCTGCCGGTAGGCAGGGAAGAAGCGCATGATTGAAATATGATCACTAATGTAATAGATATTTACCTATAAAATCCACGGATTAAACTCCGTGGTATTTTTATGGGTGGTGGAAGGGCTCTTTGACAAGCTGATTAAACAGTGCGATTGATAGCCTTTTTGATTTTGGAGATCTCGTCATTGATTTCTGCGTGCTGATTGGCGTGGATTTCTTGTGATTCTCGCACGGCTTTCAGTTCGCCCATAACCTCATCCATCTTTTCATAAAATTCATCTTTGGTAGGGAGATGCTTGATCTTTGCATCCAATTTCTCGTCTACTATTTTTTCTATCTCTTCTAGGTCTTTAATAGTCAGCATATTTAGATCATAATGCGTGAAAATATTTTTGTAAATAAATCAAATAAGATCAGTTTAAATTCGGAGTAAAGCGATGGTATAGTTGGAATCAGTTGCAATTGGTTAGAATCGGTTGGAATCAGTTTATAACTGACTATGACTGAGCATCGTTTTCCCTGAGTTTAATCCGACTCCGCCGGTTGGCGGATGGCGGATCAGGTATTTAGTAAGCTAGACAGTTGCCCAAAATTAAGCGGCCGCATAAAGTTGGGCAATATAGTTTTTAGATTGAAAGATGAATATAAAGTATAGACACTTTTACTCATAGAAATTACACGAGAAAGCTCGTGTTTCTTTTGGAGGGTAAAAAGCACTTTGACATACCGCACGAGATATATACGACCTGAACTACGCGTGCAGAGAGGTAGGGAAGAATGCAACAATTGAAAATGCATGAATGGAAAATTTATGCATTGTTGCATTGAGACATTTTCCATTTCCCTATCTGTCTGCTCGTGTAGTTCGACTGTCGTTTCAAATTCAATCGATTGCTAGTCGTTTCCGGCTAGCGTAACCAGTAACCTATTGAAGGAGGAAATGGTGTTTCCCGTAATATTCATCGTTGCTGGAGTGGTAATTTTCATTTTTTTGGAAATACCACTCGTCAGGAGAGAAACAAATCAACAGCAGGCATCCGCTTACTGTATTTCTCTCATTTTCGTCGGTTTGATTTTAGTATTCATCCTACCCAAAGGTTGGCACTTTATTGGGGTTTTTATAAATGCCGCCGGCCTTTTGGGCGGCTTAGTTTATATTTTGACCATGGGTAGGAGGATGAAGAAATGATTCGAGTCCCACTTGGACTCGGAAATCAAAAACGGAAACCCGCCAATGCTAAGAAAGATTGACGGGTTTCTGAAACCCATCGGGAGGTGGGGAATCATGTCTGCGTCAAATCCAGTTTTCAATAAGCCCTGGAAACCGGGCAGGGGAACATTTGGGGCGGTAGTGCTGAGTTGGGCCATATTGATTGTGCTTTTGGCTCCGGAGGATCTACCAAGTCCGGCGTCATTAGTGGTGGGTGCAATCAAAATCACCCTGTTTGTGATTGCCTTTCCTATTGGCACAATCGGAGCTTTCGCGTTGGTTACCCATGTTTATTTTAGTTTACTTGGTAGAGAATGATGTCGGGTGTTGCTGTATCAAAAAGAAACCCGTCAATTTCCGGTTGACGGGTTTTCTAGCCCCAACAAAGGAGGGGTGAGAGATGGTCACTAAAAACAACAATGTGAAGGCCGAGTCGGATCCCGGCTGCGGTAGACTCGTAGTCGTCATTATTAGCATTCTTATCTTTGTCGGGTTGTTCATTGTGCCCGATGGGAGTGGTGAGAATGCATGGATTATTACCGCGATTAAAGCGATCGTCGGCGTGATTACATTTCCGATTGCAGCGATCGGTGGATTGATTATCGCTACTGAGGTGCTAGAGAGTGGTAATGATCAGTGACAAAGGAATGTGCCGGGGCAGAAAGTTGGCCCCGGCACAAAATAAATATTTACCCCTGCCTGCCGGCAGGCAGGCGAGATAGGGAAAGGCATCAAATGCGATGCTATTCATACTAAAAAACTGACGTTTTTTCAGTATCCACCCTATTTGGGTATCTTTTTCTTTATCTCGTGCGCGTTTTTCTAAGAGATCAAAGAGTTTTGATTTTTTGGGAAAGCGATATAAAAGTACCATAGTTCGAATCATGGTACTAGGAATTCTCAAGTTCACTTCGGGTGTGGTCTTGGGCTTAGTAGTGAAGCTGGAATGGCTCTTTTATAAATGAAAAATATTTCCTAATGTTTAGATGGGTTACAGAAATATATTGTTATTTCGATTTTTTTCTAGGACGGGAAAAGAAGAGGAGGAGAAATGCACCAATTAGTAGCACGAAAAACGTAATATCACTTTTGAGTATACTTACAAGAAGTTTTTCCATATTATTTATTTTCTTCTTGAGTTAATAAATAAAATCAAAGAAATAATAAATCCAAAAAGTAATAAAAGATTAAGTTTGAAATGAAGTAAGATATTCC
>JACQJU010000014.1 GCA_016204905.1 Candidatus Gottesmanbacteria bacterium
GTTATTAATAATAAATAAATTATAAGATAAATTGTTGTAATTATCGCTTCATACCATAAGAAATTCTCTGAAAGAAAATAATTTATAAATATATAGGTGAATCCACAGTATATAAACCCAGCTTTGTTAGTGATTTTCCTAAGGATGACAAATAATAAACCCAAATTCGCTGACTGAATGATAAAGTAGACTAATCTTAAATGGGAGAAAGTGCTCTCAACAAATGGAGAAAGTAAATAATTTAGTAAAAATCCATGATGGTCAAAAAAGTCTCTGTATGGAATAAGTCCTTTTTGAACTAACCAAGGAAATAAATATATTTCAGGATAAATTACTATAGCAGTATTTAATATCAAATAAGATTGGGTTAGGAGATAGATAAAGGCAATGATGAATATAGCCACTTAAATAACTTTATAATTCATTAATTTTAAAAGTTTAACTATGTCTGTATACATACCGAGATTCGTACCCGTGGTCTTTGTATTGTACTGTAAGGTATGTATTGTACACTCGTCGAGTGTGGTAGCTAGACACCTCCGTATAAATAAGCTTCTAAAACATCTAATCAATTATTAGATGTTTAATTTTTTCTAGCGATCTTTGATAATTTAGTTGATCCAATGTGAATGATTTTAATTTCTGAGTATTTGAGAAGTGATCCATAATCATATTTTTGCTTATCAAAGGTAGATTTCTTTTTCCCATATAATCTATAAATGATGTCCAGGGATAATTTTCTATTTCAGCTATCTCCTTGATGACATAACTTGTTAACGGATTTAAATGAATATATCGGACTACGTGTATAAGTTGATCGTCTGATTCGATCCTTACTGCTTTAAACATTTCTTGAAAAAGAGCACCACTTCTTCCCTGCCTTGTATTAAAATATCGAGCATAGCTATTTTGTATCTGACTCATAAATATTTTGATACCATTATCTTGGACCTGCTGAGCCAAGAAGTGAAAATGATTCGGCATAAGTGAAAAGGAAAGGATATTTATAAGTTTTTCATCTTTTTTGTAGAGTAACTTCAAAAATTGAGATTTTTCTTCAACCGGCAGTCTATTAAAATGAGAGTAGCGTAGACCAGGCTTTGTGAACCTATAGAAATCTATTAGCTCTAAGAAACGCAAGTACTGACTTGAGCTTAGAAAAATTGGTTGCTTGGCAATACTTCTATTGAATAAATGATAATATTGATTTGAAATGAGAGGAATTGATCTATGAGCCATACTCTGATAATAGAGGCTCCACACGGAGGTGTCAAGCTAGTACACTCGTCGAGTGTGGAATTCGAGTGTGGAATTTCATCGAGTGTGGAATTGTGTGAAATTTGTGTGGAACTCCCTCGGGTGTGGGTAGACTTTCCATAAAAAAATAACGCCGCTGGGGATGAAAAGTGGTTTCAACCACCAAGCGGCGTTATCTTACACGCGGGCTTAAGCATCACTATAGCAGGCTGCGGATCCTGGCTCGGGCAGCATGTAGTCTATGGCTTATGGCTTTGCCAGCGTGTGCCAAGACGGCTATAATGATTCCTCCGATCCCTACGAGCAGAACCCCGAAGAACCATATCGGCCAGGTGGCCGCCCACAGCCTAGGGTGATTGTCTGGACTTACGTCTCGCATAAAGCCGGTATACAAGAAGAGTGCACCGGCGACGTAAACGATGAGTACACATCCAGCGCCCAGATCAAGAATCGTCATGATGTCCTCCTCCTGGAGTTATGATAAATTCAAGAGTGGCGGTCTCTTGAATTTCCTAACACTTGTCTAGCTAATCGGGGCATTGGGGTCATCTAACCTGGGGTGACGGTTTGCGGTGACTTTCCAACGGTCAGGGTATTGTTCTTTGACTGTACCCGGATCCAAAACCTCAACTGTAATTGGGTAGCGTTCTTCCCGTGGTTTTAGTGATGCGCTGGGTGCAACGTCCAGTTGCACGAGCTCAACCACCCCTCAGCAGTCGTCTACGATCACGTAGAGGTGGCCCTCGAATGTAACAGTCCACCCGATTCTGGACTTCTTGCTCTCATGCAGTTTCTTGGTTTGTTGCATATTAGTCTCCACTCTTTCGTCTTCATTGCCGCCATAGTTTGGGAACCCGACCGAAATTTCCCCAATGAAGATATTGCGGGATGTAGAAAGCTATCAGGCTCCCTATACCTCGCAATATCCTCTGGGGCTGATGCTCAAGTTTTCAACGTGCAAGAAATTAAAAAAAGACAAGAGTAATTAGTTCCTACTGCAATTAGTAGGAATAATTTTCTATCAATGGGATAATACCAACGAACTTCTGATCTGTCAAAAAGATATTTTTTCCCAAAAGAAAACCAGGAATCGTTGAGTTATGTCGCATATTGCGACGAGGGGCGAATTTTTTCGCCCGATTTTGATCTCAAACGAGTCCTGGCTATTTCTTTGCACTTAGTTGCTGTTTTTTTTGCGGAAATTTATTCCTTACTCAGCGACGCCAGAAGAGACGAATAGCGGCCCCTCCGCCTAGCGCGATGATTGTCAGACCCCAGACAGGGCTATAGAAGAGGTACCCCCATAGCGCTCCTACGGCGTGTTTGGAGATGACCACGCATGATTGCGGGTCAAATGTCACCGATGGGCATAAAAAATATGCCCCTCCAACAACAAGAACAACGCAGGCACCTCCCAAGGCGATGAGACTGTTTAAGAGTGTCCGTCGTTGCCGTTCACGAGTTTCCCGTGTCCGCGAAGACATATTGCAAATATCTCCTTTGCTCAGCTCCTATCATCTGATTCATATCTACTTTTGGTGATAAAAGACCTGAGCAATTCGCTTCTTCACTATTGGGTTACATCGAAGGTGATGGCGTTTTTCAACTCCGAGGCATCGATTTGCGCCTTCACGATTGGGTTCGCGTTTCTGACGATGATCGAAAAGCCGCCAAAGCTTCCCGCGAAATCTGACATTTCTTTGAGCTGGATTAGTGCATCAGGAGTAATTGCTTCCAGCGCCTCCAGCTCAAAGACGAGCCGTTCGCTATCTTGGAAAGCGGTCATCTGTCCCGACAACGCTGCGGTAAGATCGATCATGCCGTTAGCGTCTAACATGCCAGTCAGAGTAAATATTAGATCTCTGTCTTTTGTACTGACTCGTCTGTTCATCGACTTTTATTCCTTTCTTTTATTGGTTTCCGCTGACTGCTTTTGGACGAGTTCTATGTTTTTTCGTCTTCACCTCCTTCGCTTCATTCTCGTACTTATTCAGTTTCTTCGCACGGCGGGGCGCTGAAAAAACCGCGAATAAGCACGATGGCAACTACTGTACCCCCATAAACGATGAGAAACACCGTATCTAATATATGGAGAAATTGCTTCATGATGACTCCTTCGTGAACTTTGGAGAGGACGGGTTTGACTTACTGCGTTACGACTTCCATATTTTGAAGCTCTTTCAGAAGATTGTAGTAGTCTCGAGCTTCATTCTCGCTGAGTCGTTTGTCGAGTCTCCTCGACAAGTTTGCTCTTTCGGCGAGTAGTTGTGCTGCTTCGCTTCTGGCTGTTACAATCCACCAGCCAGTACAATCTACCTCTGGGTATATATCGAAAAGTTCCTCGTCCAGGCCGGTAATATCTTCTACCGGACTCATTTCGAAAATCTCATCGTCCATTATGTTACTCCTTTTGTGAATCTGAAGAGGTCGGCTAGCCGAATTGGGTTTGGCTACTACGATCTCTAGTCTTCGGGTTTTTTCATCTTGGCTAGCAGCGCCGCCATAACTTTGTCTGGATCCTGAGCTCCGATATCATTCAGCAAATTCATATCGGCGCCGGCACCAGCCAATCGAGTTGCCACGTCAATATCAAGTGCGACGTAACGCTTTCCTTCATTTTCAATGACAACATATTCGTATCCGGCGAAATTACCGCTTCCAACATGCGTTGCAACCGGTATATTGTTCATGTGTCTCCTCCTATAGCTCTTGTTCGCTTCCGCCCTCTCCAAAAGGGAGTTGACTTAGTTTGGGATTTAAGTCAACAGCGAAGTCTAGAGAAAGAGAAAAATTTTCAATTTTTGTAATTAAGTAAATAGAAATTAAGTAATTTTCTCTCCCTTTAGACTTCGCTTGCCTGTCGGCAAGCAGGCTTGGGCGAAAGTGAAATAAATATTTCCGCAAATTATCAAAGTGCAAAGAATAAAAAATACAAGAGTAAAAGATAAACTAGCGCAGTAATAGCTAGTGTTTTTTACTCAAGTTAAGAAGAATTATATCAGGAGTGACTGGCAGAAGCAAACTATAGGGTGTTTAGTGGTGGACCCAGAAGGTGTTGAGCCTTCCACCTTTCGCATGTGAAGCGA
>JACQJU010000017.1 GCA_016204905.1 Candidatus Gottesmanbacteria bacterium
GATTTAACGGTTACAAGATTTTAAGTCTTGCGCGTATACCAAGTTTCGCCACCGCGGCTCTCCGTTGCATTATACTATTCTAAGATAGTTATGCCAAGTTTTTTTGGCAGATGAATGTGAGTTAAAGGAGTTTGTTTTGTTGAGGTATTTTTTCTTCTTGATAAGGAACTTTTAGATGCTTAAATGCATGTTTGGTGGCAACTCTTCCTCTGGGTGAACGTTTGAGAAAACCTAGTTGGAGAAGATAAGGTTCTATGACTTCTTCGAGTGTGCCTATATCCTCTGATAATGACGCGGCGAGTGTCTCTATGCCCACTGGTCCCCCACCGTGTTTTTCAATGATAGCAAGGAGTAATCTCCGATCGGCTTCGTCAAGTCCCTTTTCGTCAATTCCTAGCATGTCAAATGATTTATTGATAATTTCAGTGGTGATTCTACCTTGCCCTTTTATCTGGGCATAATCTCTAGAGCGTTTCAGAAGCTTCAGACCGATTCGTGGAGTTCCTCTGGCTCTTCTTGAGAGAATTTCTAAAGAATCGCTATCTATAGGAACTGAGAGTTTATTTGCGGCGGTAGTAATAATCTTTTTTAATTCATAATGTTGGTAGAAGGGCAAATGATGCACGATACCAAATCTATCACGGAGAGGTGCTGATAAAAGACCTATTCTAGTGGTAGCACCAACGATGGTAAATGGAGAAAGATCTAATCTCAGTGTTCTGGCTGATGGACCTTTGCCAATAATAATATCCAGTTTAAAATCTTCCATAGCCGGATAAAGAGTTTCCTCAACAGCCTTGTTTAGACGATGGATCTCATCGATAAAAAGGATATCATAAGGCTCAAGATTGGTCAGAATAGCCGCTAGATCACCAGTGCGAACAATTGCTGGACCTGAAGTGATCCGTATATTACTTCTCATTTCTTTGGCAATAAGATGGGCTAGTGTAGTTTTGCCTAACCCCGGTGGACCGTAAAGTAGAACATGTTCAAGCGCCTCTTTTCTTTTCCTGGCTGCTTCAATGGCAATAGAAATTGACTGTTTAATCTTATCCTGTCCATAGAATTCATCCCAGCGAGATGCTCGAAGAGAGACGAAGAGAATTTCTTCTTCAGGCGTTTGGGTATCTATTTTCGTTGTTTTATCCAGTTTATTTTTCATCTCTTTTAGAAATATCTATAATTTAACTGCGGCCGCAGACGAATTATAAATTATTGTTTGCCCATATATTTTAGGGCTAATTTGATCTTATCGGAAACAGTTAAATCTGTGTCTTTAATGCTCTTTATTGCCTCAATTGATTCTTTTTGGGTAAAACCGAAAGTTTTTAAGGCTTGTAATAATTCTATGTTCTTTTCCCTATCTGTTTCTGATAGGTCAAGATCTTTGGTGCTGCCGACTTTATTTTTTAATTCTATAATAATTTTTTGAGCGTTTTTTCGACCCAAGCGAGGTACTTTTTCGAAAAAATCTACATCGGCTTTCAATATGGCTTCTAGTATATCTGTCCTAGAACCTATAGAAAATATACCCATGGCAGTTTTGGGACCAATACCTGACACAGTAATCAATTTTTCAAAAAGTCCTAAATCATCTGGTGTTTGAAAACCATACAAATCTAATATATCCTCTCTCACATAAGTAAATGTAAAAATTTGGACATTTTGACCTATCTTAGTAATATTTGATAAAACATCTTTGGCTAATGTCACTTTGTAACCTACGCCTCCGACTTCTACTAAAGCGTAGGATGAATTGTAATAAGCGATTTGTCCTTTTAGTGATCCGATCATAAGAGTAATAAGTAATTAGTAACTAGTAACTTGTCATTAGTAACTTGTTTTTAGTTTAGATAATTTATATGAGAAACAATGTGTTAATGCTATAGCTAGGGCATCGGCGGCGTCATCTGGTTTGGGTATACTTTTTAATTTTAATATAATTTTAACCATCAGTTGTACCTGAGATTTTTCGGCTCTGCCGTAGCCTGATACAGCCATTTTTACTTCGATAGGTTTGTAAATAAATAAAGGGATTTTTTGGTCATGAGTTGCTAGCATTATAACACCTCTTGATTCGCCTACTTTGAGAGCTGTTGTTATATTGCTACCAAAGAACAATTCTTCGAGGGCAACTACATGGGGTTTATAGAGGCTGATAAGCCGCAAAACCTCGTGGTATATCTGGGAAATTCTGGCTTCATGTGGGGATTTAGGATTCGTTTCTAGGCAGCCAAAACTAATAATATTTTGTTTACCTTTGCTGTTTGCGATAACTCCCCAGCCCATTCTTCCAAACCCGGGATCGATACCCAATATTTTTGTCGGCAGCATAGCGAAACATAATATACTGCATTTGTTTAGCCTTGACAACCTATTAATAATTGGAATCATTGGTGCAAATTATTCTGAACCATGGGCATTGCGTAAGGGGGCCGCATTTGGAGCTTTTGGCTTTGGTGTAATGCTACTGATAGTAATTAGCTTAAAGCACATTCTCTAGCCAGACTGTACAAGAGGTTCATCATAAACAAATGGGTCTGAGGTGAGTTCTGGATCATAACCTAAACTTCTAACTAACTCCTTTATAGATTGATTTCGTTCATAGGCATCTTTATATGTTTTGGGTAACGCTACAACATTGTCAATCGTGAATTGATTTAGTTGAATATGGTGTTGTATTTTGGAAGGATAATTATCCTTTAGCTTGTTGCTGAGAACACTATTATAATCTACCATTTCAGATAAGTGTTTAGGATCAAACCAGAAAGGGCCTCCTTGTAGTAGTTTTTTTCCTTCAGGTAATGCGAAATGGAATAGAATATTATTATTGGTCATACGAGTAATTTTTAACATTGCATCGATAATTTCTGAAGCAGATGTAAGATTGTATATATTATCAGGTATTATAGGAGGGGTTGTTTCTAAGTCGGTCATATATAAATATTCATTGTCAATAGCTTTTGAAAGAAAATGGATGGAGCGGGTGAGCGGAATCGGACCGCCGTACCGAGTTTGGAAAACTCGTATTCTACCATTGAATTACACCCGCA
>JACQJU010000018.1 GCA_016204905.1 Candidatus Gottesmanbacteria bacterium
GCTAAATTAATAAATGATGAATTATGAAATAATACCGGACACTTCAACTTGACCACCACAATACTTAGTTATCAATTCGATTGATTCTCCGAGACTTTTTTGTACTTTTTCTGGTGTAATATCGTAAATACCGTCGACATTGATAAATAAATTTTTAGTTTTTTCTGTTACTGCGGTTCTCTGGGCGTCTCGGAAATTGAAATCAATATTATACCCTCCCACTTGGTCAAAATAAGCCAATTCCACGGGAGTATATTTTGTTGGTTGTTGGTCTCCTAATAGTAAGATTTCTTCGCCTTCTTTGGGAAATCTCAAAATAGTGGGGAATTTGATATTGTCCAAATCAAAAGCACCTACTGAAACTCTATTTTTCATAACGACTAAATTATAAGCGTCTACACAGGTATTAATATTGTAAAGTCCCTTGTTTAATGCGACTCTTCGGAGTAGCGCCTCAGGGGAGGGACGCCTGGAATGCCAATCTATACCCATCTCTTTGTATAGTTTTCTATAACTAATAATCTCAGGATATTTTCCTAACTGTTCAGTAGTTAATCCCGCTAAACTAGATAAAAATTCTTGCTTTTCGTTTTCTAATCTTTGATTTAATTTTTCTATATTTACTCCCCTAATAATGGCTATACCGATGGAAATAGAAGGGTAAATCTTTTTTACATCTGGGTCAATAGTAAAAAGATCAGGACGAGAGATAGTCTTTATTGATCCCTCCACCATCCGAGGAGTCCCTTCCGTCTTCGCCAAGGCTTCGGCGGACAAGTCGGGCCACCTCGGAGGTGTCTTAATCGCTGATGCTTCCTCCAAGTGTTTAATTACTTTTTCCTTGGGATATTGTAAAAGTAACCAGGCGGCTTTGGGGCCATGTTCTTTACCTATTAGAGATAAATAAATTCCTCGAAATGCTTCTTTTGCTTGGAGATTTAATTCTTTAGCAATATTAAACAACTCTGTATTTAGTTCTTCAGGATTATCTATATTTTCTAATAAGTTGGCGACTTTTTGGAGATATTCTTTTTGCTTCTGATCTAGACTTTTTGCCTTTTCTGGTAGATTTTCGGCTAGTATATAGCGAAATTCATCTGGTGCATACTTCTCTAACCAGATTCTGGCATATTTTTCTCTTTCTTTTAGTATCGCTTGTTCTTGGGGAGTGAATTTCTTACCTTTCAATTCTGCAAATTTTTCCAGCAAATCAACAGAGGATTGCTGGATATAATTCACTACATCTCTGAATCTAGGAAGAAATAAACCCTTGGTCTTGGGAGGGATCTTGTCCACCTGTGACATCTCAAATGTACGAGCCAGATCGGCGTTGGAATCATCATTATACGCACGCCAACAACGATCATATTCATCAAAAAGGCTTGGTATAACCATACTGCCAACTGGTTCAAAATCGATAGCCTGTTTGTAATCAGTACGGGTAAAAAGAAATCTTAAAAGATATGGCGGAACTATTTCTGATACTTCTTTGGCAGAGGAGCCTAACCCTTTAGAGGAAGACATCTTTTTGCCTCTCAACAATAAGAACTCATGCGAAAAAGAAAAAGGAACATTGGATTTAAGTACTCTTTCACAAATTAATTTGGCAATATCATGTGATCCTCCGGCAGTCATGTGATCTTTGCCGGCACCCTCAATAGTAATACCTATCACCTGCCATTTGACTGGCCATTCTACTTTCCAGGATAATTTACCGGCAAACTTTCCCTCTCCACTAAAGGGTGAAATTGATCCTTCATAGCCACAACCGCGGGTCCACTCGACAGCATCTATTTTGCAACGGAAATATACCTTCTCACCATCCCATTTATAAACTCTAGTTGTTGATTCTTTGGTGCACTTGGGACAAACTACTTGGAAAGGATACCAGTCTTTTTCCATCTCTTTTTTATAAGTTTCTTCGTATATCTTTTTAATTTTATCGGAGTTATCTAAACAGACTTTGATCAGGTCGTTCATCTTGCCCGATTTATAAAGTTCTGATGCCCAGATAATCTGGGGGTGGCAGCCAAGTTTGTTGAATACATCTATAAACTCCTCAGCATAAAATTGGGCGTAATTGGCTGCACCCTTTTGGGGTGAGGGAATGGTAAATAGAGGTTGGCCTAAATATTTTTCAAATTTTTCTTTGGGTAAATAATGGGGAAGACCATCCATAGGATCTTGATCCTCAAATACATAGGAGTAAGTAGCATCTTTTCCGGCATCTTTTAAAGCTCGCCAGATGAGTTCATGGATCAGTACACCACGCAAAGAGCCAACATGAATCTTACCAGAAGGAGTCTTCATGTCGTCCACCCAATAGGGTGTATATTTACCGGAATCAATGATTTGTTTGACTAATCTATCTGCCCAGATCATATTTTTATAAAGTAAGTACTTCTCCTTTCGTCATGCTCTTCCAATTATACGATAAGATCGGCTCAGAACAAACTATGGAGAGCTCCTTATCTTGATAATAATGTAAGCGGAAATATTCTGGAAAATCGTCGTATTGGCAGAGAATATAGAATATATTGTCATAAACGACACCAATATTGGATCCTTGTATATGTCTGGTGTTTGCTTTTAGTATGGTTTGAACAGATTTTAATGCCTCTTCCATATCTCTTTTTTTTTCCATCTCTTGCTGTAGTAAGGAAAAAATTTTCTGTGCGCCTATGGTTCCTTCTAACGGTCGATCTATTTTCACTCCATATAACCTGCCATTAAAGACGAAACATACGGGGCCATGAATATATGGTCCATTGTAATCGACATTGCCCTTATACTGTGGAAAACTAGCGCTTCGAGCATGAGCAACGACTATTTTGGTGGAGGGTATTCCTTCTAACCTTTCTCTTTCCGTCCAGATAGGATTTAGTGATTTGGAAATATTCCATATGCCTTGTTCTTGCCACGCCACTCCCCATCCATCTTTTTGTGGATCGCCGTCAGTATCTCTACTTACTTCACACATATCAGTGAATGCCTGGAGTATTTTTTTAGGATTTATTTTTGTTTTTGATCGAACAAGTAAGAATCTACACATATTTTAATTTACGGGTCCTGCCATTCGGCAGCCCCATATCCACCCACAAGGGGACCCCGGCTATGGGGCTCCCCGCCTCATGTCACCCGTTGGTAAAAGTTAATGTTTAGATATCGAAAAGATTCTGTTAATTATCTTAATTGCTTTATTCACTTCCTTTTTGCTAATAAGATAGGGTGGTAAAAAACGGACGATATTGGAACCAGCGGGGATGGCTATAATGTACTTTTCTTGTAATGCTTTCAAGAGCCAGGTGGCATTTTCTGTCAGTTCTAATCCTAACATCAATCCGATTCCTCTGGCTTCAATAATTTTGGGGTGTTTAATTTTCTTGAGCGCTGAAAGGAAATATTTACCGGTACTTCTGATATGCTGAAGTAAATTCTGATTAATTTCGGCAAGAGTAGCCAAGATCCCCGCAGTCGCCAAGGGATTTCCTCCAAAGGTAGTGGTATGGATATGTAGAGGTATTGCTTGGGCGATAGTCTCGGTAACTAAAGTAGCACCAATGGGTATTCCCCCTGCTAAGCCTTTTCCTAAACAAAGAATATCAGGAGTCAATCCAAATTGTTGACCGGCTAAAAATGTACCTGTTCTCCCAAGACCTGTTTGGATCTCATCGACAATAAGGAGAATATTTTTTGCTTGGCAGAGTTTTTGGAGTGCCCTAAAGTATATCTTCGTGGCAAGCTTTATACCTCCTTCGCCTTGGATGGGTTCGATGATAATTGCTGATGTATCTTGTCGAATGTTTTTTTCTACTGCCTTAATATCTCCAAACGGCACATGGCTAAATTGCCAGAGTAAAGGTTCAAAAAAATGACGATATTTGTCCCCACCTGTTGCTGATAAGGCACCCAGAGTTTTACCGTGATATCCATGATTCATAGCTATAAAATGAGATTTAGCTGTTGCCAGGCGGGCAAATTTCAGGGCTGCTTCGATAGCCTCTGCACCAGAATTGGAGAAAAATACTTGGGATAATTTACCGCCACATATTTGGGTCAATTTTTCGGCTGCAAGAGTCCTAGTATTGTTATTAAATGAACCATGAAGATTGATAAGCGTTTCTAATTGTTTTTTTAAGCTACCAAGAATACGCGGATGATTATACCCGAATATATTGACACCATAATTGCTACCAAGATCTAAAAATTTCCTACCTTTATCATCAACTAGATAGATTCCTTTGCCGGTAACAAAGTTGATACCCCTATTGGGATATGATGGGACTAGATAGTTATTCATGAAATTATGGTTCCTCCTCCTTTTAATGCGGCTGTTATAGGAGATTTAATTCTCCCGTCGCCAAAATAAGCTTTTGGGAGTCCATGAGTAAAGGCTTCTTTCATACCAAGAAGTTTTTTACGCATTCTGCCTTCTGAGTTTTTAATATATTTGTCTAATTGGTCAAATTTGATTGTTTTAATAACTAATTTTTCATCATCTTTATCTTTCAGTAATCCCGGTGCTTCAAAGAGCATAATCACTGTTTTTATATTTAAATCTTTCACCATCAGAGCCACTGCTCTGTCATTATCGACATTGATCATTTCACCCTTTTCCGTAATTGCTGGAATAGTGAGCACTGGAATATAGCCGGCACCTAATAATAGTGCAATGAGTTTTTTATTCACTGATATGACATTACCAGTCAGGGAATCTCTGATGGTTTTTATTTTTGTTCCTTCCTGGGAGAGAATCACATCTTTCCTTTTACCCAGCCATAATTTGCCATCCACTCCAGCAAGACCGATGGCATTTAGGCCAAATTTTTGCAGTGTGGCGACTATTTTTTTGTTTATAAGTCCGCTATAGACCATAGTGATCAAATCCATAGTTTTGTTATCGGTATATCGACTGGTTTGGCCCGATGGAGAGATGATAGTTCTTTCAGTCAGTCCTAACTTTTGGGAAATCTCTGTCATCCAGGCATTGGCGCCATGTACTATGATAACTTGTTCTTTAAGATCTTTTATATCTTGAGCAATATATTCCCAGTTGATATTTTTTCCTCCACCTATTTTTATGAGTATCATTTTAATTTAACGGGTCCTGCCGCTCGGCAGCCCCACAGCCACCCACCCGCCTACCGGCGAGGCAGGCAAGGGGACCCCGGCCGTGGGGCTCCCCGCCTCGCGTCACCCGTTAGTAAATTACTTGGTAATCCATTTGTGTTTATTTCTATATTGGATGTAAACCTGGAAATTCTAATCCTGTTGTTTCGGGATACCCAAACATAAGATTCATCGCTTGGACTGCTTGCCCCGCGGTACCTTTGCCCAAATTATCTATGGCTCCTATGAGAACTAAACGATTTTCTCTTTTACTTAAGGCGAATCCGATGTCACAATAATTTGTCCCAACAAGTATCTTGGGTTCAGGGTAGCGGTAATTACCGGTTGTCTTTTTTACTATCCGCATAAAAGGTTCGTTCTGATACTCTGATCGATAGGCTTTCCAGATATCCTTTTCGGTCACTCCTGCGAGTGGTTTGGCGTGGATAGTAACCAAAAGCCCGCGGACCATTTCTATGGTGGTTGCCGTGATGGCAATCTGTATATCTTTCATAAAAGGAGAAAGTTCTTGCTTGATTTCCGCTTCATGCCGATGGTCTGTGGGTTTATATGTCCTAACTACTCCACTGCGTTCGGGGTGGTGAGACGAATGGGTGGGGCTATTTCCTCCTTGGGAACTACTCATCTTGGCATCGATAATAATATCTTTATCGATAAGACCATGTTTTACTAATGGGTAGAGAGTCAGTATAGAAACCGTAGCCTCACAACCTGCACAGGCTACATATTTGGCCTTCTTAATATCTTTTCTATGAAGTTCGGCAATACCATATATAAATGTAGATAACATTTCAGGTGCAATATGTGGGGTATGATACCAATCTTGAAAGACTTTCCGATCTCTTAAACGAAAATCCGCTCCTAGATCAATAATTTTTGTAGCTTTTATTTGCAAATCTTTCATATATTCCATAGAAACACTATTGGGAAGTGCAACAAAGAGAAGGTCGCATTTTTTCAGATCAGCGGGTGAAGAAAATGTCAGGTCGGTAACTTTGCGTAAATTGGGATGTATTTCTCCAACCTCTAATCTGGTGAATTTCCTAGATGTAACTTGGGAGATAGAGACATAGGGATGGAAAAGAAGGAGACGAAGAAGTTCTCCTCCGGCATAACCCGATGCGCCAATGATAGAAACAGAGATTTTTCTCATGATTTGATCTTTGAAACAGAGTATTTAATAATTTCTCTAGCAATATCTATTCCGGTGATGCGTTGAACGTTTTTAAATTCCATAGTATGGTTGACTTCATTGACCAGTAGACCATCTTTGGATTCAAAAATATCGATACCTAGTACTCCCTCACCTATTACCCCAACTGTTTTTTCTGCGATATCTTCAAGATCCTTGGTAATAGGGCAATTAATGGGCTCGGCTCCCCTTGCAGTATTAGTGATCCAATGATTACTTTCTCTATAAATTGCAGCAACAGCTTTTTTTCCTACTACATTTAGTCGGATATCGCGGCCAGGCTTGTTGATATACTCTTGTAGATAGAAGGCATGATGCTGGGGTCCGCCCAAGGTGGTTTTTTGTTCTAGGATAGACTCGAGGGCATCCATATCGTTTACCTTGGACAGTAATCTACCCCATGACCCGGAGACTGGCTTTAAAACAATAGGAAACCCTCCAAGCTTAGCCACTGCCTCCTTGGCTTGTGTTTCACTGAAGACTAAACAAAACCTCGGTGTTGGGACTCCCTGTTTCCCAAGGTTGAGAGATGTCAAAAATTTATTCTCACAGATTCTGGCGACAGAAAGTGCATTTACAGTCGGTATATTTATATTTCCAAAATACTCTAAGGCATGCATGCCCTTGACTGTCGACACACATCGTTCTAATGCTACCTCAAATTTATAATTCTTGGCACCAAGACTGAAGGTGCTTTCTCTTATATCAATCACCTCAAGAGAAACATCTTCTTTCCGGGCAGCTTCTATAATCAATTTTTCATCGCCTCTTATGGTCGTGTGTAAGAGGCCAATAGTTTTTTTGGTCATATTATTCTCCCCAATCTTCCTCTACTTTTGGAGCTTCTTTCAACACCATGTTTTTACTTTTATTTACTGAGACGACTTCAAGTTTGGTACTACATTCGCCACAGGCTATGATTTCTGATACTTCTACACCATCTTGTTTTATTTGTGCTTCACAAACTGGACATATGCCGGTCATAAAGATCACCTCCTCCGCCTCGCCGAAGCGCCCTTCGTTTGCGTGGATGTAAACCACGAAACGAAGTAAGCGAAGGCGGGCCCTTTCATCCTTGCCATCATCCGTCCTTCGTCCCGACTTTAGTCGGGACTTCGGCGAGATTATATGAGAGTAAGACTCTCCTTCGACAAGCTCAGGATCGTCAACTCTCACATAAAAAAACCCCTCGCTTGGAGGGGTTGCTTAATGAATATATTTTTAAATCACCGTAGCAAACTGCCCTCCTCTTGACGGGTTCGTTTGGCGGGTTTTCGAGTATCTTGGGTCAAAATATTAGCCATATGTGTTATTTTTATCAGACAGATGTATGATTGTCAAGAAATGGATGTTGATAGATAGTGGTATTTTCTGCTAAGCTCTCTGAAAAATGAAGCTTAATATAATCATGCAGTATAGAAAGATCCGGAATATCGTTCTCTAACCACTGTTCTGGTATACCAAAACTTTCAGCTTTATCTAAGATGTATTGGGGCATCATGGCGGCTAGATAAGCAAGTCCAATGGTATAACCGTGTGGTTGATTGCCTTTTTGAGCGGCTAGTTCTCTACCGATTAGAGAAACTGCCTGTAGCACATCGTCTGGGCTCTTTTCTATCTTAAGGACATTTTCTTGCACCCAGGCAAAATTATTCTTACCCATGATGCTATATGTACCAGGTGCTGGTAGGTTTTCCATCGTTCCATTTTGACTATTACCATAGTTGCCCATTTTTATGGTATGCACTCCGGCCACGTGAGTATGTAAAGCCTCTTGATATAATCTTAGCGCCTCTTCAATATCTATAGTTCGTTTCTCCAGCCAGGTTGAACCACCAACTATATTGTTAAAATCTTTGGGTATACTTCTGCCTGGTAGTACCTCTCCTAGCTCAGAAAATCTCGGTCTTGTCCCATTTCTTTCACCCGGATAAAAATCAGGAACCGTTTCAACCACAACAGGAATATCTTTTTCTCTAGCAAGTTCTACAATTTTTTTGGCGTTTGCCAAGGCTTGCTGATTGTCATCATGTAAATGCACAAAAAAGATCAACCCTGCTTGTTTTATCTTATCACCAAGATCTGTAAATACTTTCTTGTACCAGTCTGAATCAACAACTCCATTGGTATCTGGTAAACCAAGCGCCGTAATTACTTTGGCTCCTAACTCTGTATTTATTTCCTTAATCCCATCAACAAACTTCCCAATTTCTTCTGGAGGAGTATCAGTAGCATGCTCTAGGCTAGCTCGAAGATGCACAACCCCATTGTCACGAGCAATTTCAGCAATATCTTTTAACTCTACTTTTAACTCTTCTACTGTTCTTGCGCTCGAACCACCATTTTCTGAGGAATTACCATACAAATGTATTGCACGCGCTCCTGCTTGGATGGCTAATCTTGCGTCTATCTTTTTCATACGAGTATGAACTGGAACTCGATGAGCTACTTTTCTCTCACCATCATCGGCATAACTAAGAAGCCTGTGCACCAGATGAGCAGCAGAAGGAGAAGATATGGGGGTGGGCAGTTCTACGAAATAATCTTCACGCTCTTTTAGATCATCGATTATCTTCATGGTCTGATTTTCAATAATTTGGCACGGAGGAGCCAGATGAACATCAAGCATCCTGCCATGCAAAGAATCACGTGGAGGTGTCTGAATAGCCTCTCGTAGACCTACTAAAAATGTATCTGGGAGTTGTTGCTGTTCTGTCTCTAACATATTTATCCTATTTATCCGCATCTGTATAAATGGATAAAAATTTTCTGCTGAAAATTTTCACCATATGTGGGAGTAAAACTCACTTTGTTCGTTAACTCCCACAAAAAAACCCCTCTTTTGGAGGGGTGCGGCTTTTTGTAAAAATTTTTTATTTCACGCGGAAATCCCCCTCCTTAGATGGGTTTGTTTTTTGCTTTTGTTTACTAAATTTTGGGATAAATGACTCATACGAATCTGCTTATAATATATCTTATAGCCTGTAATGTCAATATTTGGTTACTCTACTCTATAGATAGGATCTTATAGAGTACTTTTCCTACAGGTGCTTGTACCTCTACTTTTTCGCCTACTTTTCGACCAATTAGGGCTTTGCCGATAGGAGAAGAATGGGATATCTTTTTCTGCATAGGATCGGCTTCCCACTCGCCTACTATGGTGAAGACTTCTTTTTTACCGTCGATATGTAGTGTGACTTTGCAACCAACATCAACTTTGGATTTAGAGTGATAAGAAACCACTTTGGCATCATGCAAGACAGCCTCTAGTTCGGCTATTCTACCATCAATAAAAGATAAATCTTGTTTGGCTGAAGTATATTCACTATTTTCTGCCAAATCTCCCTGGCTGCGGGCCGCGGCTAAGCGATCGACCATTTCGGGTCTTTTTTTGTTTAGCAGATCATCATATTCTTTCTTCAGTTCGGCTAAACCATCTCTGGTGACTAATATTTTTTGGGTATCGTTCATATTAACAAAAAACCCATCAAGATCAAATTATTAGAGAAGGGAAATATCTTGTGGGCGCTTATAAGCTCAAATAAATATACTATTTAGGGCTTCGCTTGTCAATAACCTATAGGAGTGATAGAATTGAAAATGTTCCAATGGGCAATGATACAATGAAAGGTAATGCCGCCATCGTCTAGTGGCCCAGGACGGTACCTTCTCAAGGTACAAATCGGGGGTTCGAATCCCCCTGGCGGTACTTTTAAGATTCTTTATATAATACCCTTTAATACTAACCATAGAATAAATAATCCTACTACCGATATTCTAAGATTAAATATTAGACCTAATACTATTAATATAATAGCTATCCATTCAGTTGCATTAATCATTTCATTCTTTCCCCTTTACTAAACTTAGAATGTAACATTATACAACTACGCTCGAACGTATTTTATATATAATTCCTAATTATTGCAAATCATAACTGTAGCAAGAAAAAGTCCGTAAAAAATCGCGAGTGATTTTTCAGGGGTATTCTTGACGAAGAAAGTTCGAGCGATATTGTAAATAGTTACCATAATCCGACTTACGAAATATAGCAAATTACGAATAATGAGGCTAAAAGAGAACCGTCCCCTAATATTTGCTGACGATATTGAACCGATGTACCTGTTGCTCTTATCTCATAAACTACCAGTTCGAATTTGGTACGGGCTGCAAAATCTCTAAATTTGGCCTATTGCAACAATAAATCCTAGTACAACCGTCCCCTATTTTTTTATTTAATTTTGTAATTTGACCTCTATGATAAATTCCGCCGCTGTGAGAATCCTTGCTTTACCAAATCTTTTGAGAGGTAAAATATGTCTTTTATCGCCGGAGATAATTAAATCTGCCTTTATCCACTTAGCAACTTCTAATACCCTATTATCTGTTGGGTCTATTTTGATTTTATTTACTTTTTCGAGAGGTTTAATTATTTTGGCAAATCGGGAAATTCCAACTATAACATCTTTTATATCTTCATCATTCCACTGAAATTTTTTGTGCAATTTTTCGGATAATTCTAAAAGTAATTCCTTTGAGGTAAAAAGTTCTATTCTTCCTTCTTTTGCTATCTCTAGACAGATTCGCGGATTTCCCCCAAAAATTATAGCGGAAATAAAAATATTAGTATCAAAAACTACTTTAGGGAGCATGAAGGATACGGTCTATATCATCTTCAGAAGTAATTTTAAATTTTTTGGCTGTTTCCTGTCCTTTTTTGTATATCTTCTCCCATCTTTGGTTTTCTGTCTCTTTTTCAATAAGCGCGGCGATCACGGCACTCCTTGTCTGGCCACGAAATTTCCGAATCGTGTCTAATTTTCGGGCAATACTTTTTTGTAGAGATATAGAGACTACCTGTGTATTTCTTGGAATGGCTGTCATACAGTGTAACAATACAAAATTATAATTACTTTGTCAATATGAGAGAGTTCTTACAAATACACCGGTGTCTAGCTATTACGCCCTGGGTGGTGTGACTAAAAACCCAATAAACTCACGCTATAGCGGGATTTTATTGGGTCATCGGAAAATCGACTTAAGAATTATAAAAAAATACGAATAATGAGGTTAAAAGACCTGTGGGGAACTGAGTCGCATCCAGAGCCGTCATCTAATTATTAAAATCAAAGATCAGGTGCCAAGCCCTGCCTGCCGGCAGGCAGGTAATCCACATTAAAGGTGGTTATACAAAGGTGGTTATACACAAACGGTGACATTTTGTCACCGCTTCACTTCCTTCTTTTCGCAAACGCTCGGCCAATTTATTCCAATATTTCCTTGATTTGACAAAATCCGGCTGATCAATAAGAGCCTGTACCACATCCACTACGGAAAAATACCA
>JACQJU010000019.1 GCA_016204905.1 Candidatus Gottesmanbacteria bacterium
ATACGGAGGTGATAGTGATATATCCCCAATCCAAAAAGATAAGGCATTATATAGAAAATGTATTATGCAAATATTCAAAAATAATAGAAATTTATTGATCATAGCGCTGGTTGCCATAGTAAATGCTTTGGGGTATGGCATCATTATTCCTGTTTTATATACTTACTCACAAAAATATGGTTTATCTGATTTTCAAAATGGATTACTATTTGCCGTATTTTCTATTTTTCAGTTCCTCTCGACTCCTTTTATAGGCAGAATGTCTGATAAATATGGGAGAAAACCATTACTTATTGTCTCGATATCAGGAACGGCCATTTCATTTCTGATGATGGCATTTGCACCCAATGCTATTTTTCTTTTTATTGCCAGGGCTCTTGATGGTTTAACGGCAGGAAATGTACCGGTTGCCTCGGCGGTCATTTCTGATACCACCAAGATAGAGGATAGAGCCAAAGGATTTGGCATTATAGGAGCTTCTTTTGGATTTGGTTTTGTAGTTGGGCCGGCTATATCTGCTTTTACAGTAGGAATATCACCAGCTTTGCCGTTTATCATTGCGGCTGTTGTATCCATAATTGCTGCAGTATCAACAGCTATTTTTCTTCCCGAGACCAATAAGCATATGGGAGAGGTGAAGAAAGGAAAACTTTTTGATTTTGATAAACTTTATCATGCCCTCTTTGACCCCAATGTGGGTGCCACACTTTTGATAACTTTGTTTTATTTTTTGGGCCTTTTTTCTTTTATTTATGCTTTTCAGCCATATACTGTAAAAGTATTACACCTAGCAGCCAATCAGATTTCTTTGCTCTTTACTATGTTTGGAATACTTGGCCTGATTACTCAAGTTTTTTTGGTGCCAAAACTAACTAAGAAATTTGGGCTGAAATCTGGTTAACACTATTCTCTCCCGAGAAACTGATGCCAAGTCACAGGGAACGATATTGGGACTATCTGCTTCTTATATGAGTATTGGACAAATATTTGGTCCCATAATAGGGGGAGCTCTGGCGACTATTTCTATACCTTTTCCTTTTTTGGGAAGTGCTTTGTGTTCAATTATTTGTTTAGTTCTTGCTACACAAGTACTCAAACCCGGGGTCATGAAAGAAACTGCATTCTGAATGTATTTGCAAGAGATAACAAAGGAGTATATAATATATAAAAGTATGAAGCTCGTGAATTGTATTAATATAAATATCGAGTCTACCGGTGGTACCCAGAAAAAACCTGTGGTGTAGCCGGTGATTGTCGTATTCTCCTCAATGACCCGCTGCACGGCGGGTTTTTTTTATTCCCGCTGTTGCACATTGAAAGAGGAGGATGCGTGAGCCTGCCTACCGGCAGGCAGGGAGCCCTCTCCCACGAGATATCAAGTCATTTGGTATTTGGTGGGAGGGGGCAAAATAACAAGGAGAAAAAAATGAAAACCATAAACCGTATCGCAACGTTTGTGTTCGACTCGCAGGTAAGCTGGATGGTAGTACCACTAGTAGCTGTTCTCCTGTTTGCGGGAGTGGTATACCTACTCGTCGTAACAGCAGATCCAGAGGTGTCACGAAAGGCACTTGAGTTTCTGAAGACACCACAGCCGATGCCGTTAGGCGTCAAATAAGTGAGGATTAGCCCCCTTCCGGAGAGGTTGGAGATAATTATTCTTTCGACAACTGCGTCGGAAAAGATAATAATATCTTCAAAATTATATCAGTGCAACGCATCCTCCTCTCCGTTTTTAGGCTGAGGCGGACGTGATATTATATGATTAAAATGATTCAAGAGTTAAGTATCATCATCCCGACACTAAATGAAGAAAATTATATAGGAAAGTTACTTGAGTCTTTGAAAGAACAAGAATTTTTGGGTAAGCTACAGATTATTGTGGTTGATGGTCATTCCGAGGACAATACCAGAGAGGTAATTGATAGATATAAATCCAATTTTGGGGATCTGATAGTATTGCGAGTCAGGCCAGGAGTTGGGTATCAGCGTAATATAGGTGTAAGTAGAGCCAAGTATAAATATATACTCTTTTTGGATGCAGATATTATTTTGCACAGAAATTTTTTAAATAGATTTGTTAGGAAAATCAACCCTGAGGAGAGACAGGTAACAGCCGCGGTATCTTGGATAGTAGAAGATGATCTTTGGTCTCGTTTAGTCATGGCGATGATGATAGCGGGAGGTATGGTTGTTTGTTTCTTTGACCCGATCACACCTGGAGGATGTCTTTTTACTACACAAGAAAATCATCGATTGGTAGGAGGTTTTCGAGAAGATATTATAGCTGCTGAAGATTTAGATTATGGTCGACGGTCTATAAATGGCGGAGCTAAATATCATCTTATTTTGTATCCTTATGTTCTCCATAGCGGGAGAAGATTAAGGACTGTAGGGGCTTTGAGGTTGTTTTGGTTTTATATAAAAAGCTATCTGCTTATCAAAATATATGGTATAGAAATAGTCAATAAACTGAAATATCCCTTTGGTAAATATGGGGAATAGTGTTGACAAGAATATGAGGACATGTTAGCATTCATAGTCTACGAGTGCTAAGATGAAACAAACTCAAACTTATGCTCAAGATAAAGAACTTTTGGATGCCTATTCCAATGCTGTAATTGCTGTAGTAGAAAAGGTAGGGCCAGCGGTAGTACAAATCCAGGGGCAAGGGATGGGATCGGGTGTAATTGTTGCACCAGATGGTTTTGTTTTGACTAATGATCATGTAGCGACTGTTTCCAAAAACCTCGAAATAATGCTTCAGGATGGTAAAAGTTATAAAGGACAAGTTATAGGTAGTGACGCGGCAACAGATCTGGCTTTGTTGAGAATATTGGGTAATGATTTGCCGTATGGAGAACTGGGAGATTCGGACAAGACGAGAGTAGGTCAGCTGGTGATTGCTATCGGTAATCCATATGGTTTCCAAAGTACGGTATCTACGGGTGTAATATCTGCTACGGGTAGAGCGATAAGAAACAAAGAAGGCAGATTTATCGAGAACGTTATTCAGACTGATGTTTCGTTAAATCCTGGCAATAGTGGTGGACCACTGGTGGATAGTCGGGGAAAAATAATCGGTATCAATACAGCGATGATTCCTTATGCAGCAGGAATAGGATTGGCAGTTTCTAGTAATACAGCCAACTGGGTTGTAAGTGAGTTGATAAGTTATGGTAGGGTTAGAAGAGTAATGTTGGGTATCACAGCCAAGACGACATCGATTGCAGTACAAATACAGAAAATATTTAAATTAAAATATCCTACATTAGTAGAGATTGTTTCTGTGGGGTCAGATACACCTGCTCAAAAAGCAGGCTTACAAAAAGGAGACCTGATATTTGAAATTAATGATAAACAAATTTCTGGAGTAGATCAACTTCTGAGAGTTATCGGCCAGAAGAAAGTCGGAAGTGTATTTAATATTACCTTTTTCCGGGATTACAAAATAAAAGACACTAGGATAGTCTAAAGTAGGCTTTTATCGTATGTAGATTAGTTACTATGGAGAAAATTTGGAGACTTATTTACCGTTTTTGTATAAAGGATTCTATTTAAGAGTAAGATGCTTTTTTTCAGAGCTTGGATAAATAAATCGAGCTCATTTCTACCTATATCTAGTGATATGTGAAAAGTGCCTCTCTTATCTTTTTGCCAGTCCCAGGTGGTAAGTCCGTTGTAGATAGGATCAGTGACTCCATACGATAATTTGAGTAAGCAGAGGTATTCCAATAAGATATGTTCAAATAGATGTCCTATTTCGGTTTTTTGGGATTCTTCTCTGAAGGCGAATTTATGGTCATTGAAGCATTTTGATCCCAACACACTGGGTATAAACTTTTCCAGAAGTGAGTAAGTATCCGGTATATATTGGGTATTAACTACAGATGTATGTAATCTCATGGTGATTAGAGTGGTCAGACTGCTTTGGGAGATGGTAAGAGAGAAGAGTGAACTCTGATAAATGGATTTAGTATTTAACTGAGCAGATATATTGGTCATACAGTTTTCTTACAGGATTCTTACAATCATACGCCTTAAATTTTTTTTGTCAACCCTTTTTGCTGACCCAACGGGCTTGCAAACCGGAATAAGAAAGGTATATATTATATTTATGGCAGCAAAAAAATCTAAGAAAAAGGTGGCGAGTAAGAAAAAAGTAGAAAAAGTAGAAAAGGTAGAAAAATCAGAGGAGGTCGGAAAAATAGGAGAAGTAGAGAAGGTAGAAAAAGTAGAAGAAGTGCCTGAGGTAGGGAGAGTGGGGAATGTAGAAGGGGAAGAAATGGTAGGAAAAGTAGGAGAAGGAGATAAGATAGAGCAAGTGGAGAAAGAAGCAGAGGTGGGAAAGATAGAGAAGGTAGAAGGAGTAGATGAGGTAGGGAAAGTGGGAAAAGTAGAAGAGGTAGAGAAGGTAGAAAAAGTAGAGAAAGGAGAGGAGGTTATTGGGGAAAAACCAGCTGAAACGGAGATTATAAAAGAGGAGATATCTGAGAGTACCCCAGGGAAAGATGAATCTAGTGCCGAACCTGCCTATTTTATACCTACAGAAAGACCAGAAGTGGAAAAGAAGAGAAACTATGGTTGGATTGTATTATTTTTGGTAGGAGCCGCAGTGGGGTTTGGATCAAGTTTACTTTTCTACAATAATGCATATAAAAAGGAGAATACAAAACAAACCGTCGTACCCAGCCTGGTACCGACTAAGACTTTGGTGACTCCAACGGTAGTGGATTATTCGATCTATCCAATCGAAATATTAAATGGGAGTGGAATAAAGGGAGAAGCAGCGAGGGCTAAGGATCTACTAGAAGGGGAAAGATTTAAAGTTTCTTCTATAGGTAATGCTGATAAAAATGATTATGATGAAACTGTGCTTCAAATAAAAAAAGGTTTACCGGATGACTCTATAAAAAAGCTGAAAGACGTTTTGAGTAAATACTATGTTCTATCGAGTGAAGAATTAGAAGATGAGGATGGTGTAACAGTGATTGTGGGAAGTAGCAAGCCAGAAAATTAGTTTGCCACTACTACTCGGTTAAATGTTCTTTTTTGAAAGTTTTTTGGATATCTTGGTAAGAAGTTTTATCACTTGATTTCTTAATATCTCTTTTGTGTTTTAGATATTCAATCACTAGAGGAATTAGAGAGATTAGAACAATTCCAATAACTGCATATTCAAAGTTTTCCTTTATGATAGCTAGTCCTCCAAAAAAATAGCCAGCAAAAGTGAGACCTGTTACCCAAACAAATCCACCGATTAAGTTGTAGATGAGAAATGTAGAGTAGTGCATTTTGCCAACACCAGCTACAAATGGAGCAAAGGTGCGGAGTATTGGCAGGAAACGAGCTAAAATAATAGTTTTTCCACCGTGTTTCTCATAGAAGAGCCGAGTCTTTTCTAGATTGGCTTTGCTAAAAAGACGGGAATTTTCTCGGGAAAAGACTTTGGTACCTAGATGATGACCGATCCAATAATTGACGGTGTCTCCCAATATGGCAGCGGAAAGAAGTGTCAGATAAGAAATCCAAATATTCAGAAATCCGCTGCCAGAGAGCGTACCGATGACAAATAGGAGGGAATCGCCAGGAAGAAATGGAGTGACGACTAGACCGGTTTCGGCAAAGATAATAAGGAATAAAATAATGTAGGTATAAGAACCAAATAAATTGATAATCTTTGCCAGATAGTCGTCTAGATGGAGTATAAAATCAATGATTTCCATGAAAAATTCATTATAACACAGAAAATAACACAGAAATTGGTTTTGACCTTTAATATCTAATAGCGATAAAGCCAATACCAATCAGAGAGCCGATAAAATCTATGACCAGATCGTTTCTGGTATCGGTAGGGTCTGGTTTAAACTTCTTCTTCTTGAGTATCAATTTCCACTGATACCATTCATATATTTCCCAGGTAATCCCTAGAATGAAAGTAAGAATAATAGAGATAATAAAATTTTGAGTAAGAGTATAGAAAAAGACTGCCGCCAGAATACCGGCTGCTAGGTGAAAGAAGCTATAGAATCGATCATTTAGAATATGAAATACGAATGAAGTGATGTGAGAAATAACTACAAGAGCGATAAGTCCGAGAAATGACCATAATGCTAGGTTCATATAATTATCGTAGCTTGTAGAGTAAGTTTTGTCGAGCAGGTAGAAATTATTTCATCATTAAATTATGGTAGTATAAACTTATGGAAGATAGAGCTTTAGACTCCTTTCGATTTTTCACCAAAAAACCTTTATCAAGAAGAGAATTTTTAAAACTAGGTGTTGAAGGTGGTTTAGGATTAGCATTCCTTAGTTTTTTAAAAGCTTGTAACATTCCAAATTCACCCGCATCTACTCCTATAGTTTCTCCAGCTGCTTGGGCAACTGCTACGCCGGTTCCTGGGGTGGATATTGATATGAAGTTGTTTGACGCAAAAAGACCAGATGCTACTCGAGAGCAGATAGATTTTTTACGTAACAATGGTCGAGAACCTGTAGAAATGATATTGGAAAAGCTGCAAGGATCAGTATCCGTGGTAGGATTAGGGGAAATGCACAATGAGCTAGATATGGAGCAGTTTGCTAACAGAGTAATAGGTGCTGCGGCTGAAAGAAAACTTATACAATTTGTAGCCCTTGAAATAGATAATTCTGAACAAGGTCAAGGTCAGGTGGATGAGTTTTTAAGAAGGGGCACTATAAGTCCAGAGTTACAGAAGATACTAAACCAACATAATACTGTCTATCTTTCCATACTAGAAACTGCAAGAAACAACCAATTACCAATACTTTGCGTTGATAATCACGGTAGTAACGATCGGGACGACTTTATGAGTAGGAGGATACTGAGCAATTTAGAGGCGCATCCTGCTGATAAGTGCATTTTTTACGGGGGGAATGGGCATATGATAGAGCGATATGATCTTTTGGCGGGAACTTTGAAAGATAAATATTATTCTGTATTTCAACTAAATGATAGAAATATAGGTACAGGTGAAACAGTTTATAATGCCATGATTCAGGCAGGAATTAAAGAAGCTATAGGTATTGATAACGTGAAGCAAACACCATTTAGTACGGCAACGTATGGTCATCCGTACGAGTTATGGTCTGAATATGGAAGAATTACTGATGCTATCGTATTACTTCCACCCAAAAAATAATTTTTTTTAAAAACAATTTATTGTTACTGCGGACAAAGCACTATTTGTAAGGCGGAAGTAAATAGACCGCCAGACCGCCGTAAAAAAGAGGACCTCTTGCAAATGGCTTTGGGATAAGCCAGACAAATTATTCTTCGTCTAGATCTATTGCTATATCTGATATCTGATCTACATCGATGGATAAACCAAGGAAGTTTTGGTAATTAAATTTAGGATTTGTTTTCGAGAAATAGTTGAGAATTTGATTTTTTGCTATCCAATTTGTTTGACGTTTGCCCAGATAATCAGATAGAGATGAAGGAAAAAGTGCTTCTTCCCAGCGGTCAATAGATATTCCTTGAGCATTTATTGGATTCAAATGTATATATCGTGACAGATGAAGTAGTTGTTCATCTGTTTCCACTAAGACAGCTTTGTAAACATCCTGAAAGAGTACACCTTTTCTTTTATATTTTCTATTAAAATACATAGCATATCTAGTACCTAAAGAATTCATGAAAGAGTTAATTAGAGGCTTTTCCTGTTTTATCAATAAATGAAAATGGTTAGGAAGGAGAGCGTAGCATAGCAGTGATACATCGGGATAGTAATTTTTTAGACGGAGTAACTTGATAGCATTGTCTTTCTCCATAAGAGAGGATTGACTTGATAGAATTATTTCATGGAGGCGTTGTTTTTCTTTTGGCGAAAGGTATGTCTCTAAATATGATAAGAAAACTGAATAATCTTGCTGGTCAAGGAAAATTTTTCTTTTCTCCACACCACGATTATAAAGATGATAATAAGAGTTAGGCACGTATATTTTTACAGAATTCTTAGACGCCATAGTTCCAAACTAGCACGTTAGAAAAGCATTTGCAAGAGGTCCTCTTGCAAATGGCGTCAGAATGGGATGGAAAGACACTATTGATAATTAACCTGTTGGGATAATCTTTTCATTGATTTTGGCCTCTGGATACCATATAATTTCGTTCCTGCTTTCTGCTCCTTTTTTCTCATGAAATATCTAAAATCATTATCCCGTGGCCTAAAACGTCTATATGTTAGAATCAAGAATTTTCTATTAGTAGGAAGAAGTAGAGTTTTACGATATATAGACAGGAAGCCTTTTAAAAGTTTTTTTATTGCGCTAGGAATTCTTTTTATTCTAATTGTTATAAGCAATATATTGGGAAAGCCGAAGGTAGAAACTAAAAAACCAGTAGTGGTAGCAAAAGAAGTAAAAATTTATACCATAGGTAGCGCTCCCAAGATCAGTGTTCAGGCACAGGTAGAAAAGTCAGGAGTTATCCGTATCACTGCTTTGACACCTGGAGTAGTGCAATTTATCAGTAAAGACTTAGGATACCAAGTCTATAAAGGAGAAGTACTAGTAGGGCTATCTTCTAATTATCAGGGTGGGAATACCTTTTCACTTCAGAGGCAACTGGCCGAGACCCAATATCAGAATACGGTGTCAACTGCTGATCTACAAAAAGAAATTATCAAAAAACAAAGAGAGATTGCGGAAAAAGGAAATACTAATGCAGATGAACTAAGGAATATTACAGACCAGTCGGTTACCGAAACGAGTAATCTAATAACTTTAAATGATGAGATATTGACCTCTCTGGATAAGAATTTAGCTAACCTTGTATCTACTAACGTGGGTGGCGCTAACGATGCGTTAATACTATCTACTAAGCAATTGAAGGCACAATTTCTAGCAGCCAATAATCAAGCCAGACAAGCATTACGTCTAGGACAATTAAATGCTTCTAGTGATAAACCACCGGCAGAAATTTCTAATTTGCAAAAAGATCTGGCCTTTAAACAACTAGATCTTCAGGAGAAAATGCTTGATCTAGGGAGGGAAGTAAGTAGAATACAACTCCAGATCGCCAGAGTCGGGGAAGCGATGATGTTTCCAGCCGCGCCATTTAATGGGACTGTACAGAGAGTATCAGTCAAGATCGGTCAAGCAGTCAATCCTGGCCAGGAACTGATGGTACTTTCTGGAGAGATAGGAAGTGATCCGGTGGTGGCTATAGCATATGTTTCTCACGAGATAGCTGATAAAATTTCTCGTCTTGAGGCAAGCGTTATTCATATAAATGACAAAATCAGTTTTGAGGCGCATCCGTCGTATGTGACTGTCGATGCTATCGCTGGCTCACTTTATGGAATATACTTTCCAATTCCGGATCAATATGCCAGAGATTTGACAGAGAAAGGATTTATACAGATAGATATTCCGATAGGGTATTACGATACTAGTGCAGCTATACCTTATATTCCGATAGATGCGATATATCAGACAGAAGATCAAAATTATGTTTTTGTAGTCAAAGATGGCAAAGCAGAAGCAAGATCTGTTGGATTGGGTCAAGTGTTTGGCAGTTTTGTAGAGATAACCCGGGGACTTAGTGGTAAAGATAGAGTGATTGTTAACCGAAATGTTATTGCCGGAGACACGATTACTGTCACAAAATAATGAAGCCTTCATATTTGCGTACCCTGAGATTTGACCCAAAGCTTTTGAATAGTATACAAGCCAAATATCTAGCCAATGTCCGCTTGCCCATCCTTTTTATACTTCTTATAATAATTGTTGGTATTTTTGGGTTTGTTAATATCCCGAAACGACTTAATCCAGAAATAAAAATACCCATCGTGGTGGTAAATACTGTACTGCCTGGGGCAGGGCCTAATGATGTAGAACAACTGCTCACAATTCCATTGGAGCGGAAGCTGGCTAGTGTAGATGGATTGGATACGATCAATTCTACATCAAGGGAGAGTGTTTCTACTATAGTTTTGCAGTTTCTTTCAAATGTGAAGGTGGATGAGGCTACTAATGACGTGCAGACCCTTGTGGATAGTGTTACAAATCTACCCGAGGATGCCCTTGATCCAAATATTGCATCTTTGGATTTTGAAGATCAGCCCTTTTGGACTTTTGCTATCACATCCAAATCGGATACTGCATCACTCATGAGGTTTGCAGATGAGTTACAGGACAAAATAGAAAATGTAAAAGAAGTCGATCGGGTGCAAACATCCGGTCTGGAGGATCAGACGATAGAGGTAGAAGTGGATCTATCTGCTGCTAGGGAATTTGGTATCAATCCAGCCATAGTGGCACGTACCGTACAAAATGCCTCAAGATCATTCCCCGCAGGAGGTGTAAATTCTAATATGTCGACATTTTCGCTGACTATTAATCGAGAAATAATAAATATAGATGACATCAGAAATTTACGCATCAATACAGCTGATGTCAGTGTCAGGTTGGGGGATATAGCAAAAGTAGTGGAGCGATCAAAGGGGGGACAACATAATACTTATATTGCATCGGCAGAAAGAATTGGAGAGCGAGCGGTACAGTTTTTTGTATTTAAAAAAGCGAATGCCGATATTGATAAATCGTTCCAAGTCACTAAACCAGTAGTCGAGGAAACTATTTCCAAATATAATGGACAATTTTCACTCTTTAGTGTCCAAAATACCGCCGAACTTATCACCGATCAGTTTGGTGATTTGTATAAAGAATTTTTCAATACAAGCATATTGGTTTTTGCACTTTTGTTGATATTTTTGGGACTCAGACAAGGAATTATTTCCAATGTTACTGTGCCTCTGACTTTTATGGCTACGTTTGCTGTGATCTATGCCTTTGGTTTGACACTCAATTTTTTGACAGTATTTTCTCTTTTACTGACACTGGGAATACTGATTGATGACACGATAGTAGTGGTGGCAGCAATGACTAGGTATTATAAAACTGGTCGCTTTACTCCTTATGAGACGGGAATTATGGTTTGGAGAGACTTTATTGTGCCTTTATGGTCATCGGCTATCACCACTATTTGGGGTTTTGTGCCTTTACTTCTGTCTACTGGGATTATAGGAGAGTTCATCAAATCTATACCGATAGTGGTGACTACAGCCATGCTTGCTTCAACTCTTATTTCAATACTTATTACTATACCTCTGATGATAGTATTTCTTAAACCACAATTTCCGCCAAGGGTAAAAAAATTACTAGTTATATTGGGCATTATAACTTTTGTTGTTTTTTTTATATTTATCACCCCCAAAAATATATTCTTGCCATTGGTGGTTATCTCGGGTTTATTATTTTTGTTTATCATTTATAGAATACGACAGCCACTACTAAAGCGTTATTATAAATTTATTGATAGCAAAAAAGAGGCGAAAGTTTGGTTAAGACGGGCCTATTTTCTAGCAGATCATGGTCTGGTAAATATTGAAAAATTAAGTGAAGCATATCGAAGGGTGATAGAAAAAGTGTTGTCTTCTGAGGGGGCACGGAGACGAACGATTATCGCCATAGCCGCTTTTACTATCATTGCCTATCTTCTGGTACCTTTAGGGCTGGTAAAGAATGAATTTTTTCCCAAAGAAGATGCAGAGCTGCTCTATGTGGCTATTGATCTGCCACCAGGAACGAATAATGATATAGTAACTGCCGAAACTCTACGAATTGCCGATAAACTACGAAAGACGGAGGAAACTACCTATATGGTAGCGGAAGTCGGACAAGTATTTCAGTCTACGGGAGAAAGGCAGAGTGATCCGGACGCAATCCTTTATACACTTCATCTTACAAAACCGGAAAATCGTAAACTCGCTTCCGATGAGATTGCTCAAAGAATACGCGATAGATTTAGTAGCTATACCAAGGGAATATTTTCTGTGGTGGAACTGACGGGTGGACCTCCGGCGGGAGCGGATATACAAATACAGTTATTGGGTGAGGATTTAGGTGTTTTAGAGCAATACGCTGACAAGATAATAAGTTATTTGAAAAAAGAACCCGGAGTAGTAAATATCGATAAATCTATAAAACCAGGGACTAGTAAGGTAGTTTTTGTGCCTGACAATACTAAAATTGCCGAGGCCAATCTTAGTCTTGATCAGATTGGACTCTGGCTGCGGACTTATGCCAGTGGATTTACACTCGATAGTGTACTTTTTGGAAAAGATGAGGAGGATATAACATTTCGTACCAATTCATATGATCGAAAACCTCTCGAAGAGTTGGCATCGATAGAGATACCCATTCAAGGTCCCGCAGGCGGTAGTATCCCACTTTCTGCACTTGGAACATTTAAACTGGAAACCAATCCAACGATTATCACACGTGAAGATGAGAAACGATCTATATCGGTATTTGCGGGAGTGACAACTGGAGTAAATATACCGGAGAAAAATGCAAAACTACTAAAATATGCCAATATTCTCGAGTTACCAGTAGGCTACGAATGGAAGACTGGGGGAGTCAATGAGGAAAATCAAAAATCGGTAAATTCCATATTGCAGGCCATGGGACTGGCTTTCTTACTTATTCTAATTACGATGGTTGTTGAGTTTGGATCTTTCCGACAAGCATTTATAGCCATGCTGATGATACCTATTTCTGTTGCCGGAGTATTTTATATTTTTGCACTACTTAGTGTTCCTCTATCATTTACAGCCCTTATAGGTGTATTGGCACTCTTTGGTATAGTCATGAGGCATGCTATAGTGGTGATGGAGAAGATCAATGAAAATCGCTCCCACGGTCTGTCTTTACATGATGCTATCTCGGACGCTGCTTCCAGTAGACTAGAGCCGGTGCTTCTTACATCACTTGCGACAATAGCCGGCCTTATACCTATTACTATTGCTGATCCACTCTGGAGGGGACTGGGAGGAGCGATCATTGCGGGTCTTCTTTTTACTGGGACACTGAAACTATTTATAGTTCCTGTGCTTTACTATAATTTCTACAAAGGGGAAGAAGAAAAAATTAGGTAGATTTATGAAGGTAGATGAAAGATCACCTTAGCTTCGGGAGGTTGCCAGTGAGGGGGGAATGGAAAGTTTGATATAATCCTCATAATATGAAGAAAAAGAAAACTCAGCTGCGTGTGAGGACGTATGCATTTATTGATGCGTCGAATTTATTCTATGGTGGTGAAAAAAGTTTAGGTTGGAAAATAGACTATTCGAAGCTCATTAAATATCTCAGAAAAAAGTATGAAGTGTCTCATGCATTTTATTTTGGTGGTGTAGAAATTCACGGATATCAGCATGATTATTTAAAATATGAAACCGTACCGATTATTCTATTGGAGAAGAAATTGGTCGATTACATAAAGAAGCAAGGTAAGCAATTAAATGAGGCACAGCTTCTATTACTTTCAAAACACCTGCAGCGAATCCGTTTCTACATAAAACTTGAACAGTTTGGATATAAATTATTACTAAAACCAGTAAAGCTGTATCATCTGGAAGATGGAAGCACTCAACGAAAAGCAAATTGTGATGTGGATATGGCATTTTACTTGATGAAAGAAAAGGATAATTTTAATCGGGTTTTAGTATTATCTGGAGATGGAGACTTCCTACCAGTATTAAAATATCTCAGGAAAACAGGAAAAGTAGTTATTGTTCTTGCTAGAGGGGAAAGAGCAGCGAAAGAAATTCGCCGGTTTGCCGGAAGTGATTTTCGTGATTTTAACTACCTGCGGGAACAGCTGAAATTTATGGAGAAAAAATAAAGGAGACTCATATAGAATCTCCTTCATGTTTAGTAAAGTAATATTACCATATTTTTGCACGGAAATCAAGAATCAGTGTGGTATTATCTGAGCATCGGCAAGTTGCCAGTGAGTGAGGAGATGGTTTTGTCATCGCCGACTAGGCCAAGACCGACGAGCGTTACTTCATTTAGGTTTTTACCTTTTACTCTTTGTGTATATTCCTCATAATTGGTGGTCGTTTGAGCTTCTTTGGTAAATGCCATGTATGTTAGGCCTAATTTTTGAGCCTTGCGAAGATGATCCAGAAGAGTTGTACTTCCAGGCTTAAGAATAAGAATCGGGATTTTGGTGATGGGGATGTAAGTGACATCTGTACCTTTTATTTCCTGACCAACGTATTCTTTTCCATCGAGAAATAATCCTGAAGTGATGCAGGCTACGGCATTGGCAAGTAGTCCGGTGGGTAGGGTAGGATCGATAATTATTGCAACTTTTCGCATTTTGGCATAAAAAGTCGATTATTTTTGAAATTCAGGGGGTTCTGGGGGGAGAAATTCTTCTCCGGTTTGAGTTGGGCCAGTAATTTCACCAGGTTTAAACCAATAGACGTAGGGACAGCCGGTGGCGACTCTGGCCACTTTATCCCAACCACCTGTAGAACATTTCTTCATCTTTTTACCAGAGTTAGTGGTGTAGAGGACTAACTTATTGCCACATTCCGGGCAGATTTCATCTAGAGGTTCTGTTGTACCGTTGATCCACTCGATATAGTCGCAGCCTGTTGCTACCCGGGCGACTTTATCCCAGCCACCTGTGGAACATTTCTTCATCTTTTTGCCAAAACGGGTAGTGGCTAGAACCAATGGGTTGCCACATTTGGGACATTTTTCATCTAGGGCCTGGGGTGGAGTTTCGAACCATTTGACATAATCACAACCGAGATTTTTCTTGGTTTCCGGATCCCAACTGCCTGTTGAGCATCTTTGCAGTCTGCGTCCAGATTTAGTAGTCGTTATTTCTGCCAAAGGATTGCCGCATTTGGGACAGATACCGTCAGGTGTGGTTTTGACATCAGTGGTGGTTTTACCTTCAGTAGTTGACATAAGTTACTATGTTAATCTGTATAAAAGGTCCAAGTCAAGCACTTAATGGATTCCACCTTCCAGAATGGATTCCACCTTCCAGTTGGAATAGCTTGGCACATCAGTTTTCAAGAATTAATTCCTTGATTTTATCGAGATTTCTTTTATAGGAAATTTGATCGTAAACAAACTGCCGATAATCACTCTTTGACTTGAAATGCGAAAGAACAGTTTGTTTCTCACAGAAGCCACTGATGCCTAGATACTCCGGAAATGATGACCACCGGTATGATGCAAGATCCTTTTCGGTTGTGAGATACGACATAACTGGATTTAAGTGAATATATCTAGAGAGATGAATGAGTTGTTCATCATCCTCTACCCAAATAGACTTAAATAGTCCCTGCACTAGTGGCCCAACTCTTTCGTGTCTAGTATTGAAATATTTTGTGTAAGAATTTGTGAATTTGGCCATAAATATAGTTATTCCTTGATTCATTTTCTGCCTTAAGAGTAGGTGAAAATGATTAGGCATAAGGCAAAAAGCTAGAATATCGACTAATCTATTTGATGATCGTTGGAATGAGGATAAAATTTCCGCCCTTTTCTCAGATGGTTGGATAAGGAAGCGCGAAAATTTATAAGGAGGATTACTAAATTGATAGTATCGTATGGTATCAACCGCTCTTTGGTATTCTCTTTTATTGGTGAATATGTTTCTTTTTTCGACTCCTCTATTGAAAACATGATATATTTGTTCGTTACTTAATATTGTTTTTCTATACATAGTCTTAATAAGATTAAAGCAAAGAATTTAGAAGGTGTCAAGGTATTCCAAGTGGAGGGTGGACGAGGGGGTTGGACATTTGATTAGAAGATTGATAAAATTCCTTTACTCCTTTATGATTATTTATCAAAAAGAGATCCTAATTCAATTTTAGCTTGATTTAGTATCTTTTTCCTCTCTGGTTTTAGGTTTTTGCCAGCTCTGTTGATATAAAAATTGATCATACTCATGGCTGATTGGAAGGAGTTGGTTTTTTTCCTCGAGCTTACATCTGCTGAGTGTTTGAGACTTTTGGCTATTTTTCTCGGGTCATCCCAAGTAAATACTCCTTTTTCTAAATCAAGAGCATTGCTGTGTTTGGTTACATCCGATGACCAGTATTTTTTCATGATCAGTTTAGTTTTATAAATATTATATACTTATATTATGAATAATTCTGGAAAACAAAGTGATAGGAAGGTAATCCTGGGTTTGTCGCTGGCGTCGTTTTTGCATGATGTAGGATCTGATATGGTTTTCTCTGTTTGGCCACTTTTTGTCACCTCTGTTTTGGGTGCAAACATGGCTATACTGGGGCTGATTGATGGGATGGGAGAGGCGATAGTTTCTGTTTCTGGAGCAATTGGAGGATATATATCAGATAAAGTACGAAAAAGAAAAATATTTATATGGACGGGATATCTATTTGGTGGGATTTCCCGGATAGGGTATGCTTTTTCTTCCAGTTGGCCGTGGCTTATACCTTTTCGGTTGTTAGACCGATCTGGAAAAATAAGAGGAGCTCCGAGAGATGCGGTACTTTCTGACATATCAAATCGCGAAAATCGGGGGTTAAGATTTGGGATCCTTCGGGCGATGGATAATTTTGGTGCAGTTGTGGGTATACTTATTGCTATTTTTTTATTGCAAACAATAGGCTTTAAAAATCTATTTATGCTAGCTGCTCTACCTTCATTTCTTGCGGTAATGCTAATAGTAATCTTCATCCGTGAACCGACTCGTAGCCAGGCTATCTTTAGGGGTATACGTTTCAAAGATTTTGATAGTAATTTACGACTATTGACTATTTTGAGCGGAATTTTTGCTTTGGGCTCTTTTAGCTATTCTTTTTTGATCATATTTGCTAATAAGTTTGGGTTTAAGACATTTGAGGTACCTATTTTGTACCTTTTATTTACTCTCGTTGCTGCAATTATTTCTATCCCTGCGGGTAAATTGGCTGATAGAATAGGTAGAAAAAAAGTTCTATTTGTATCCTATTTCTTCTGGGCGGCTTTGGCGGTAACATTTATCTTTTTTGCAAGTTATATTGGAATAATATTGGGATTTATTTTTTATGGTTTGCACAAAGGCGCTCTTGAACCTGTTTTAAAAACATTGGTGGCAGAACTTGCTCCGAAAGAGTATGTCGCCTCAACAATAGGGGCTTTCCAGATGGTGATTGGTCTTGTTGCTTTCCCAGCATCTTTTCTGGCCGGGCTTTTGTGGGATAGTTTTAATCCAAATGTGCCATTTTATTTTTCATTGGGTTTAACAATAATTTCAACTGTAATGCTATTTTTTGTGAAGGAAAAATAGACTCTTGTAGTGATGTTAAATTAAAAATGTGTCTAGTTCTTTGATAAGTTTGATGATATTGGTTTTTACGGCATTTCGTACTTTTCTGACTATCTCTAAGGGTTGGTTATGTGGATCAGGAAGATTCCATCTCTCGAGTGTAATTTGAGGTAACCCCTTTGGTAGCACGCAACTATCGTCGCAAGCAATAATAGCTCTTTTGAGATTTTTCCCTTTGGAGATGATAAAGCCATCCGTAAGTGGTTTGGGATGATAAATAGAAGCGTCATTCATATCTATGTTTATTTCTTTCATAGCCTCAATAACTGTTGGATTTATGCTAGTTCCCGGTCGTGTTCCTGCGCTAACTGCTTCATAATTTTTATCAACATAAGGGAATTTTTTCTTTTCTACGTTAAAGAATGCTTGGGCCATTTGGCTCCTTCCGGCATTATGACCGCAGATAAAGAGAATGTAGTTCATACAATGAAATTATATCAAAATTATATTACTACTGGAAGAATTGGGTGATATAATAAACTAGTGATAATTACGAAAAAGGACCCCTATACTCTAGAGGAAATTGAGAAGAAGAATACCTATATACCTCTTTCTTCTTTGGCTATGGACTTAGATCGAGTTTCAAAAGGTGTTTACCGCAAGTCTTATAAGATGGTGGAAAGGTTTACTCAAGAGGCACTTATGAGGAAAAAGGAGATAGATCCTGAGAGGGTAAAGCCATATGTTGCTAGGTTGCTTGATAAAATAGAAAAAGTGTTGGAATCGGATAATAGTGAACAAAAAGCTGAAGATATTCTTATGTATAGTATTCTTTTCCAAAATGTTGCTTTAAAACTTCGATAAATCATTATGGATGGGGAGCAATACACTATAACTAAGGAATCAAGAAAAGATTATGAAGATATTATTAGAAAGTCCAACTGTCCGGAGCTTGCTGCCAGAATAGTAGATTTCCGCACTAATCGGATTCCGCTCTCAAAAACAGGAGAAAAGGAATTACTTTTAGATAAAAATTGGAATGAATATAAATGGGTTTTGCCACCCAGAGATGGCTATGTTATTTTGTTTGCGTTTCAAAGCGATAATTTTCACTCCGGTGATGCGGTACCAGGAGGAGAAATGCGTTCGTATAGTTTCTTCCCCACAGCAGAACAAGCTGCCTACAATAATTATATGGATGCTACGGTTGTTATCGCGCCTGTAGATAGCGTCATGTTGCATGATGACAACGGACAGGGTAATCATCCCATATCATTTGAAGAGCAACGAGTTTTATTATCAGTGCCAGAGCAAGAACTAGGTTCGCCCTCGCTTATTATGGAGAAAACAGACGCTATATATGATCCTACGGTAAAAGACTTACTAGAGAAAAATTGGTCCGGTCCATATTTTTTAGGTCCGTTTAAAAAGTGTCCTGTATATCTTCCGTTAGGCCAATGGATAGAGACTTTGGGCGATAGTTCTACTTCCATTTAAAATCCACCTGGGAGGCGGACTAGTTTCACACCTAGGGATTTTTAACCAAGATTTCTTCTTTTCAGCCCCAGATGTTAAAATCCGATTACCTCAAAACCGGTCTACTCTGTTCCGTCACTATGATAGTATAATTACACACTAACTACACACTCGACGAGTGTACTTAGCCCTGCCTGCCGGCAGGCAGGTAGACACCTCCGGTTTCTCAAATACTCAGGATCATTAGGTGGTTCCCATTTCAAATTCTTCTATCTTTCTTAGTCTCCTCATATGCCGCGCTTAGCAAATCGAAGCCAAAATATGCTATAATGGCCTTATGTGGAACTGGTCTGTCGATGAAAAATCATTTAAAAAGCGCGACCCCAAGGGATATCGTCTCTGGAGGCTAGTTCAGCTCATAAACTACGGCCTCGACGAAGGCGAAAAGCTCGACGAAAAAGAGGTTCGTCGCGCCTGGCCTAGTATAAAATCTCGCCTTGATCCGCACAAAAAAGCATATATAGAATTTATATTATGGGGAACAAAACCATCCTCACGAAAATTCAAAGAAAATTTTTGGACCTTGTCATAGCTGAACCATACCTTCGAAAGAAGTACTATTGGACCGGAGGGACGGAATTGGCAGAAATGTATCTTTGCCATCGTGAATCTGAAGATATCGATTTATTCACAGAACACGAAGAAGTCTATCTACCGAATATAACGAAATTTGTTGGAATTGCAGGCGCAAAGATTGGGGCAAAAAGTATAAAACACACCCGTTTTTTAGGCCTGTATAGTTTTTTGTTTACTCTTCCAAATGAAAATAAATTAAAAGTCGACTTCAATTATTATCCATTCACACGGATTAATAAAGAGAGAAGATGGAATGGTTTAGAAATTGACAGTCTGGAAGATATAGCCGTAAACAAAATACATACAATGGCGATGAAACCCCGAGCAAGAGACTTCGTAGATTTATTTTTTATATTGAGGCTGAAGAAGTCAGAATTTTCAGTCAATCATTTAATAAAAATGGCAAAAATCAAATTTGACTGGCATATAAACAGAATTCAAATTGGTGAGAATTTTGCCAAGGTCGTCACAGTCAAAGACCTCCCTCGCATGCTTGTCCCATTTAACCCCCAAAAAATGGAAAATTTTTTCCTCGCCCTAGCCCTCGATCTCAAAAAAGAAATCTTCGCTTAAAAAAGCTTATGGGGACTATGCGTATCGGGACGGTTTTTGATCAGCCACTAAAAATTTTAATGAGGGCTCAACACGTGCCTACTTTCTCTTTGAATCTGATATAATGAGCCACATGAATTTATCTGTCGGAATAGTAGGGTTACCAAATGTTGGGAAAAGTACGTTGTTTAATGCCTTACTGAAACGGCAGACGGCGTTTGTGGTGGGGAAAATAATATGAATAAGAATAAAATAAGCATGTTATACTATTTAGATATAGGGAATACGACTATGAGCGCAAATAATCTGATAACTATTAATAAAAAAACGTATATTGTTAAAGAAGCCGATGCAGAAACTGGTCATGGTAGAGTAGTAGGTAAAGGAAATAGCTTAGAAGAAGCGATAGAGATAGCAGAAAAGGAAATGGATGAAGGAAGCATTGAATACGGCATTCATTTCGTAAATGAGTAAGATTAAAAAACCAGCTTGTATGGAGCTGGTAACCCGGAATAAATCCGGCTAGTCCTAGTCTTTCGACAGCCTCCAATACGGTAGGTTTTGGGACCATACATAGTATATAAAATTCTATAAGGAATTTCAAGGAGAGAAAATTATGAAAAATATTGTAGAAGAAGTACGTAAAGTTTCATGATACAATCCTTGCATGAACCTATCTGTTGGGATTGTAGGTCTGCCGAACGTGGGAAAGTCTACTTTGTTTAATGCATTGCTTAAACGCCAGGCGGCGTTTGTGGCGAATTATCCCTTTGCTACTATTGAGCCAAATGTTGGCGTCGTACCTGTTCCGGATGAACGCCTCAAAAAATTGGCTGAAATAGAAAAATTAGAGTTGAAGATGGATAAACTGCCACCGGAAGTGCCGGCGATGGTAAAGTTTGTGGATATTGCCGGACTGGTTAAAGGTGCAGCAGAAGGGGAAGGGTTAGGAAATAAATTTCTTTCTCATATAAGAGAAGTGGAT
>JACQJU010000022.1 GCA_016204905.1 Candidatus Gottesmanbacteria bacterium
CTTTTTTGCTTATTTTCATTTCCACCTTTTTCATTACTTTCAGAATTTTTCCATCGAAGTATAGATTTCCCCCTTGTATTTCATCTTCTCTTTCTGTATTTTAATAGATGCTATATGTACAAACGCACACTATATGTTACCGAGGATGTCCAACAGAAAATCGATCTCCTTTCCCAAGAGCACAAGAGGTCCAAAGCCGAAATACTGCGCCTAGCGGTCGAATTAGGACTACAAGTCATAGACGAGAAATATATCAAATCAGCCCAAGCGAGCAAAATCGCAGAGACTCCACCTCCCCCTCCTCCAGCAGCACATACTCCTTCTCCGACACCAGTTACACCTCCATCGCCAGAAGCACATGTTGTAACAAGCCCAGTGAGTCCCAGTAGCAATCAAAACGACGATTTTCTCACCCGAGTGCTTCGTAACCTACTCAAATAGTTTCTTACTCATTTCTTACTCATTTATCTTCCAAATCTCTTACAAATAGTTTATTATCTTTAGTTTAAGGGGTGATGATTAGTGCTTACCCAACAGCAAGTAGTCTATGATAGAATAAGGAATACAAAAAAGTCTCTTATCGATCTCGACTCGACAGTCGATAAGACTCACCACATACTCTTCAAAACCTCAACTTTATTTCCCTTCGATCTTTTCCCCGATACAATCACCATAGACGAAATCAAAGTAAATATTACCAGAAAAGAATTTTTCTCCTCAGAGCAGATCCAGAGCATCTTGATAGATAACATATCAGACGTAGAAGTAGAAACAGCCCCTATATTGGCAACACTCGTTATTACCCATATAGGTTATAGAGTCAACCCAGTGGCCATCAAAAACTTAAAAAGAGCCGACGCTATCAGAGCAAAAAGGATCATACAGGGACTTATTATTCTTCGGAGTGAAAAGATCGATACTAGCTCTTACACAACACCCATCCTTCGTCAAAGACTAGTTGAATTGGGACGTACCGAGTAAGTGTGATAAAATTATGTCTTCATGAAAAAGCAACTTACTTGGCAGCGACTGAAAAAGGACAAAAAACTCTTCACCAAGCGCCAACTCCGCCAAAAACTGATCCAAAGCACTCGTAATTTTTTCTTGAGGAATAATTTTCAAGAGGTAGAAACACCCCTACTAGTGCCCCACCTTATACCCGAATCCTATCTCGAAGTATTCGAGACCTATCTTTTAGATAGAAATAGGCACAAAAGGCGGATGTTTCTGACTACCTCTCCCGAGAGCTCACTCAAAAAACTCCTTGTCGCTGGTATCGGTAATTGTTTTGAGATCACCAAAAGTTTCCGAAATACAGAGAACGGCTCACACCTCCACAATCCAGAATTTTCCTTACTTGAATGGTATAGGATACCAGCTACTTACCTAGGTATTATGAAAGATTGCGAGGACTGGCTTATCTATTTATACAAAGAGGTCTATCAACCATCTCTACACAACTCCCACGCTACAGTGCGCGGTAGTTATCCAAAAAATATAATCACCTACCTAGGTACAACTATCGACCTAACACCTCCTTGGGAAAGACTCTCCGTAGACGAAGCACTTCAAAGATTTGCGGGTATAACTCTTGATGATATTACAGATAAATCTAGAATAAATTTGTCTGAAATCTTTTCTCTAAAAAAAATCAGCGCGGTTGCAGAGAAAAAAGGATATACCTATACCAACGTTTCTAGCTGGGAACAGATCTTCAACCAAATATTCTTAAATGAAGTAGAAAAATACTTAGGTACTCATGGCCAACCTACCATCATCTATGATTATCCAAGACCCTTAGCAGCATTAGCCAAAGTCAGTAAAGAAGATACTAGAATTGCCGAAAGATTTGAATTTTATATTGCCGGCTTGGAATTAGGAGATTGTTACAACGAATCAACTGATAGCAATTATTTAAAAAAACGATTTCTTGAAGAGCAAAAGTTTATCAAAAGACTAGGCAAAACACCCATTATACCAGACAAAGATTTCCTCCAGGCTATGTCTCTACCTCTACCGCCTTATTCTGGTATTGCAGTAGGATTAGATCGATTAGCCATGCTTTTTACTGATTCTAAATCAATAGACGAAATACTCTATTTTCCTGCCAGTGAATGGATGGGTTGAATAAATAATATATAATATGTAACGAACGAATCCTTGCAACTTCGAGCAACTTCTGCAGTTGGATTAGAGTTTGTTGGCGAGTTTCTCGGCTTACAAACTCTTTCCAAGAAGCCCGTTGCCAGAAGTGCAAGGTGAGTGAGTAAAAAATGACCAAGATCTCTACATCTTCATTCCAAAAAGGCCTTTTTATAGAATTTAAAGGTGAACCCCACCAGATCATAGATACTACTTTTGTCAATCCCGGCAAAGGTTCTGCCTTTGTCCGGACCAAGCTAAAAGGCCTGAAAACCGGTAAAGTCCAAGAATTTACATACAAATCTGGCGAAAAAGTTGAAGAAATACCTATGGAGGTCAAAGAGATGCAATATCTCTATAAAGATGTCGACAAGTACTATTTTATGGATAAATTTACATACGAACAATATTTTCTGACCAAAGATGTGCTGGGTAACTTTGCCAATTTTCTCAAACAAGGGGATATTTTCCAAATCATCACCCACGAAGGTACAGCCGTGACTATGCGCTTCCCCAAAAAGGTTCGCCTGAAAGTGATCGAATCCGAAGAAGCAGTCAGAGGCAATACCGTCATGGGTGCCAAAAAAATAGTTACTCTCGAAACAGGTGTTAGTGTAGCCGTACCTATCTTCATCAAAACAGGCGATACTGTGGCAGTCGATCCCGAAACAAGCGAGTATCTTGAAAGATCCAGCTCATGAAATTATAAATTTCTAAATTTAAAAATTA
>JACQJU010000025.1 GCA_016204905.1 Candidatus Gottesmanbacteria bacterium
GTGTCGGGGTGCCGGGAATTGAACCCAGTGCTTCTCGGTCCCAAACCGAGCGTTCTACCGATGAACTACACCCCGGTTTTCAACTGCAAACCGAGCGTTCTACCGACCCGCCTGCAACGCTTTGCGTAGCAATGCGGGCAGGTGAACTACACTCCGATTTGTAGGTAATATAATACCAAAAATCCGATCAGGGTGCTAGATTAAGTTGGAAAAAGTTTGTGGAGTAGGCAATAACCGCTGGAATAATAACTAGCAATATTAGTTTAAATTCTTTTCTTTCAATTATGTCTTTTAATCCTATCAGAGTCGCTGGAGCAAGCCAGAGGCTATAACGCGAGATATCTTGCTGAACGACAAAAAGACTAGGTATGAAGCAAAATAATGAAAAATATGCCAAGGGCCTATATTTATTCCCCATCCGGAAGAGATTGGCTATAGCAACCATCTCTATAATAAAAAGAAATATTATTTCCTCTAACCAGATTGTCCCGACCCAGGGCGCCCGCCAGTTAAATACAGCAAAAGGAGGCCATTTGAGCAGTCCCACTGTTGGGCGAGAATGAAAAAAAGCGAAAAAATCGCCATATTGATACAAATAGAGCAAGAACACTAACAAAAGGGAAACAGGAATGATTAAATAATTGAGAGATTTTCTCAGAAATTGACCCATATATTTCTTCTTAAAGAGCAGAAAGATAAAAATAGGGAAATAGACTATTCCCTGAAACCTGCTTAACTGGGCCAAACCTCCAGATATACCGGATAACAGCAGTTTATCAGCATAAAAAAAATAGAGTGTGAGTAGAGTGAAGAAAACAAACTGGGGATCAGAATTACCCGTGTGATAGACACTAAACCAGCGGGGAGGCAAAAATATGAAAACTAAACTCAAAAATAATGGTTGAGTTGTCAGTTTAAATTTCTTGATAAAATGATAAAAAAGCCAAATAGATAAAATCGAGAATAGTAAAGAAATGCCCAGCATAGCTCGGAAGTATCCTATAAAGGAAAGAATTTTGATGAATATCGCATACAGTGGAAAGTTGGAGGCAAACATGATCGGAGTCATCCAGCCACCTAGAAAATTGAACTCTTTGATTATTTGGGGATTATATAGACTTTTGCCGATCACGACATAGTTGGGTCCATCCCAGTTCTGATAAATAAGTTGCAATTTTAAGGGTGATGTTAAGAAGGGTAGGTAAACAATCAGTGTGGCTATAGCCCAAACCAACAGGAGAATTAAAGGATCTCTGTAACTCCGTAATATCTGCATAAACAGTGGGCGATGAGGGACTCGAACACGTAAAAAATTTCTGATGAAATTTTTCAGTGTAAACCCCCTTATTACTTAATAACACTATAAGTGGATCCGAGAGGGCTCGAACCTCTGACATTTGCGATGTAAACGCAACGCTCTACCAACTGAGCTACGGATCCAACTGAGCCAAGCGACCGGCGAAACAATTGTACCCGAAATCGGTGATGCGTTGCAAGCTAAAGCGAATATTGCTAAAATAGCCTTAATTACGGAGTCGTCCAATGGTAGGACAGTAGACTTTGGATCTACTAATCATGGTTCGAATCCATGCTCCGTAGCAGATGAAAAACGCAATTATTATCTCCGGTGCATCATCTAGCCCTTCTGATCACTGGTTTCCCTACATCAAAAAACACTTGGAAAAGAAAGACTATGAAGTTTGGATACCACGCTTGCCCCTTCCGGATTATGATTATGATCTTGGCGTTTGTGTTCCGTTTATACTAAAAAATGGCCGATTTACCAAAGATACAATTATTATTGGTCACTCCTCCGGTTCAAGCTTTATTCTTTCTATTTTAGAAAGCATATCTGTCCAAATTAAAAAGGCCATACTCGTGTCGGGTTTTCTCCATAGAGGCGGAGATAGACCTCCCCAAGCAGTAAAGGAAAATGAGAGCTTATATGATTGGGAAAAAATAAGATCTCATGTTTCCGATATCGTCTTTATCAATTCCGTTAACGACCCATGGGGATGCAATGATCGCGAGGGAAGAAGCATGTTTGACCATCTAGGAGGTACATTGATTATAAATAGTGAAGGCCACATGGGTTCGACCAAATTTAACCAGCCATATAAAGTATTCCCACTCTTAGCAAATCTTATCAACGATTAGCCTGCATAAATTACTTATGTTTATTCGAAGAGCGATTTTTGCCATCATTTTCGGTGTACTTATTTTGATTTTTTACTTCGCAACCAAAAGTTCTCCTACACAAGTAATCATAAATGAAAAACATATATCTGTAGATATTGCCGATGATGATAGCGAAAGAATTCGTGGGCTTTCTGGCCGAAAATCTTTAGCCAAGGATCATGGCATGTTATTTATTTTTCCTACAAAGAATATCCAGACATTCTGGATGAAAGATATGCGATTTCCACTGGATATTATTTGGATCAGTGGTGACAAAGTTATTGGATTATCGGAAAATTTACAACCAGAGGGTCTAAACCCGAGAAATTTCTATTCCTCATCAGCGTCTGTCGACAAAGTACTGGAAATAAACGCCGGATTAGTTAAAGATTTAGATATAAA
>JACQJU010000039.1 GCA_016204905.1 Candidatus Gottesmanbacteria bacterium
CAATAACTATTCATGGATCTTTGGCTGATATTTCTTACTGGTTTAACAGTTGGCGGAATAACTTGCATGGCAGTGCAAGGTGGTTTGTTGGCTTCTACTATTGCTGCCAGAGAAGAAGAAGATATTAGAGCAGGAGTAAACCATAAACATAATATTTGGCCAACACTAGCCTTTTTAACCACGAAATTCATTGCCTATGTTACTTTAGGCTTTATTCTGGGAGCTTTTGGTTCAGCTTTAGCTTTATCAGATAATGCCAGGATTGTGATGCAAATTGCTGCTGCTTTATATATGATTGTGGTGGCATTGAATTTATTAAATGTTCACCCAATTTTTAGGTATGCTATTATCCAACCACCCAGATTTTTAACTAAATTAGTTAGAAATCAATCAAAGAGCAAAGACCTATTTGCCCCAGCCTTTTTAGGAGCAATGACTATATTTATCCCTTGTGGAACCACTCTGGCAATGGAAGCCTTGGCAATATCTTCAGGCAGTCCTTTTTTAGGCGCTGCTATCCTAGGGGTTTTTGTTTTAGGCACTTCCCCGCTATTTTTTGGATTAGGTTTTCTTACTACTCTTTTGGGTGATACTTTTAGAACCAAGTTTTTAAAACTGGCTGCTGTTTTCGTTTTGTATTTAGGTATTACTTCTTTAAATGGAGCATTAGTATTGGCAGGTTCTCCTGTTAATTTACAGTCACTTGCAGATAATATTCCAATCCAAGTAGATTTTAGCGGAGGAGAATCTGAGCAACAGACTGGTCTTGGGTTAGTAAATGGTGTGCAGCAAATAGATGTTCAAGTCTTGCCTAATGGTTACAGGCCAGGCTTTGTTAAAGTCAAAGCTGGTGTCCCAGTCAAATTAAATTTAACCACAGGTGATGTTTTAGGTTGTGCCTCCCAATTTAGGATTCCTGCTTTAGGAGTAAGCAAAAATTTAGCTCCAAATACTACTGAAACAGTAGAATTTACCCCTGCTCAAAAGGGTAAAATAGTGGGCACTTGTTCAATGGGAATGTTTTATTTGATAATGGAGGCAGTCTAGACCTCCCTGTCATTCCGAGCGAAGTCCCGATGAAATCGAGGACACTCGATAATATCGGTGCGAGGATCTATGATTAAAAAGAAATTTAAAATCACTGGCATGCATTGTTCTTCCTGCGCAATGAGTATAGATATGGATTTGGAGGACTTAGAAGGAATAGAAAAGGCCCAAACCAGTTATGCTAAAGAAGAAACAGAAGTAGAGTATGATATGAATAAAGTTAATGAGCAAAAGATTGCAGATACAATTAAACAAACAGGATATGTAGCTGTACCAGTAACCCAAAATGTTTGACCTTATTTCCATTGGAGATTCTGTGATAGATACTTTTGTGCCTTTAACTGAAGCTGCTTTGGTAACTGTTAAAGGAGAAATTATGTTAGGTTTACAGTATGGATGCAAAATTCCTGTTGGAGATTCAGTCAGTTTAGTTGCTGGCAATGCAGCCAATAATGCAGTTGGAGCCTCCAGGTTAAAACTTAAAACTGCTATTTATGTCAATATAGGCAGTGATGACAGGGGTGATAAAATCAAAAGTAAATTAAAAGAAGAAGGTGTTGATGCCCGCTATGTAACGCTTAATGAAAACTTGCCGACAAATCACCATATTGTTTTAGATTTTAAAGGTGAAAGGACAATTTTAGTCCATCATCAGCCATGGAAATACAGCTTGCCGGATTTAGACAGAACAAAATGGATCTATTTTACCTCGCTTGCTCCAACTTTTGTTGAGTCTAATATAGTCAACCAGTTGATAAATTACCTGGAGTTTTCTTCAGCCAGGTTGCTTTATAATCCTGGGACTTTTCAAATAAAAATGGGAGTAAAAAAACACCCCAGATTATTATCTTTAACAGAACTCTTTATAGTAAATGTTGAGGAAGCAAAACATATTTTAGGTTATGCTGCAGGAGAAGCAATTCCTATTAAAAAATTACTACTATTACTGGGTAATTTAGGCCCCAAGATGGTGATAATTACAAATGGTAAAGATGGTTCTTATGGATTTGATGGGGAGAATTGTTACAATATAGGAATATTTCCAGCCAACTTAGTAGAGATGACAGGAGCTGGGGATGCCTATGCCACAGGGGTTTTGGCAGCTCTTTTCCATGGTGATAATCTAGCAGAAGCTATGAGATGGGGAGCAGCTAATGGGGCTTCTGTTGTGGAACAGATTGGTCCTCAATCAGGTCTTTTAACATATCATAAGATGCAGGAAAGATTAAAAGAATATTCTCGAATAGTAGCTAGAAAGATTTAATTCCTAACGCACCACTACTCTAGTCCCAGGATTATCTGGGCTGGCATGGGCAACATTTTGGCCTGATGGAACTACTGGACCTGCCCATTCAAAAAGCTG
>JACQJU010000032.1 GCA_016204905.1 Candidatus Gottesmanbacteria bacterium
GTTTCTAGCAAAGGAGGTGATTTTAGATGGCACAAATGTATTGTGTAAAATGTCGCGCAAAAAGGGAAGACCCCAAAGCAGTCAAGGTAACAATGAAAAATGGTAAACCAGCTATGAAAGGAAAATGTCCAGTCTGCGGCACTGGAATGTATAGAATTGGGGCTGCTTAATATCCCAATTAGACCCCCTGCCTGCCGGCAGGCAGGTAATTAGTCAAATTGGACAAATTTGTCAAAAAACCCCTCGAAATATCGAGGGGTTTTGGCCCGCCAGCTCAGGTTTATTTTTTGATAGCGACTAGTTTATTGACGATATGAAAAGGACCAAAATCTTCGCGTCTGACTGCAAATCCTTCCTTGGCAAAATAATCATGGAAATCTTTTTCTAGACTAAAATCCTCACTTTTGTTTATGGTATCAAGAATAATGGTAGCTATTGTATTGCTATCTTGGGGATAGTTGATGCTGATGGCTATAACCTGGCCATCTTTTTTCAGCACTCTTTTCATCTCTCTTATTGCTCTTCCCAATTCTTTAATCTCACCCAAAACAAAAGTAAGGATGATATTATCAAAAGCATTATCAGGAAAAGGCAAAGAATAAACTGACGATAAAAATATTTTGGGCTCAAAACCTGCGTTTTTGATCCTTTTACGGGCTGAATCTGCCATACCCCTCCTTATTTCTGTGCCTGTCACATCAAAACCTTTTTTGAGCAACTTTAGGTATAATCTACCCGGACCGACGCCAATTTCGAGAATTTTTTTACCATTAATATCCTCAAAAACTCTATTTTGCCATCTTTCCCAGTTCCACAAACTCAGAAATTGGGTAGACCAATCATAAAATTTTGGTAAGGAGTATATAATTTTACCTAATAGGCCTTCTTTTTGGGTCATATTGTGTATATCCGCCTAAGTTTAGCATTCGCCTTTCCCGTCTGCAATAGTTAGAGACTAGTGATTTGCTCTTTATACCGATACTGTAGGCTTTCGGCTATATGATGTATTTCGATATCTGTGCTTCCATCAAGATCGGCAATAGTGCGGGAAAGTTTGATAATGCGATAATAACTTCTGGCTGATAGATGCATAGAAGTGGCTGCTTGGCCTAAAAGGGTAGCGCAATCTTCTTTTAGACTACAGAATTCTTTCACATTTTTGCTATTCATATCCGCATTACAAACAAGTGTGGTTTTTTTGAATCTTTTGGTTTGGATATCTCTAGCTTTTTGGACTCTCTTTTGCACGCTCTCTGATGATTCGCTATTGGAAGAAGAGGTCAGTTTTTCTACTTTTACGGGAGGCAAATTTACATGAATATCGATCCTATCGACAATAGGTCCAGAGACTCTTTTCCGATACCGATCAATTGCTCCGGGTAAACAGCGGCAAGGTTTGATGGGATCTCCAAAATATCCACAGGGACAAGGATTGGAGGCGACTATTAAAACAAATTTGGCTGGATAAGTGATAGTACCTTTGGCTCTAGAGATAGAAACTATCCCATCTTCGATAGGTTGGCGAAGAGACTCCAGAACGTGTCTCGGGAATTCGGGAAATTCGTCTAAAAAGAGGACTCCTCGGTGGGAGAGAGAAATCTCACCAGGCAAGGGGTGTGCGCCTCCACCAATAAGCCCGATACGGGAGGTCGTATGATGAGGAGCGCGGAAAGGGCGGGTTTTGATAATAGAAGCACTCTCGGGAATATTACCAGTAATAGAATATATTTTAGTCACTTCTAGTGCTTCAGATTCTGTGAGGTCGGGTAATATGCCTGGTAGAGCTCTGGCGAGCATGGTCTTTCCGGCGCCGGGTACTCCAGTCATAGACATATTGTGTCCTCCAGCTGCTGATAACTCCATTGCCCTTATATATACTGAGGTTTTGGGAACTTTTTTAAACATATTTATCTTGGATCGTTTAAAGAAAGCGTTCCTAAAACTTCCTTTTCTCAAACATCGAGATAAGCGTTTTTTCGTAACGCTTGAAGTAGACAACATCCATCTAGAAGTAATATTTGAATAATGAGCAGGTTGAATCATATATGTGTTCAAGGTAAGCTTTCGCACGCAATACCATCCCCAACGCCTACAGAATCTAGCTTCATAGGATCATTGGTTGCTGTAAATCCGCAACAATTAAAGAATGCCTGTGCTTCAGAGTGAGTTGTAAAATCGGAACAATCCCTGTCTGGACTTGAACATGAATACTTACACGTACTAGTTGAAGTTGTACCTGTGACTGGTTTGGAAGTTGGTGACTGAGCAGAAACACAAGCACTCCATAAACCCCGATTACTAGCTTGTGCTTGTCTTTGTGCTTCTGTAAACTTATCCTGATATTTTATGTCTGGTGGATAAGACGAAGCATAAGCATATCCTTCGTTAACTAATAGCTGGTTAATAAATAAATCACCCGCATACACGTACCTTAGTAGTCTTCCATATTTGTCAGTTTCAGACACATCCTTCTCAAGCCCTACAGTATTGTTCTCAACAAGCTCTTTATTTTTGCTTGATGCTTCTTTTCCGAAACACTGCACAGTTTTTCTAGGATCAACTGTTTCAGGCGTATCTATGCCAATATATCTAACTTTTTGTATATTATTA
>JACQJU010000033.1 GCA_016204905.1 Candidatus Gottesmanbacteria bacterium
AATACAAGGAGGGGATGGTGATTATGCAGGCTTAACACTTTCTGTTCATCAAAGTCAGGCGTAGTTGTAAATCCTTCTTGTGCGACATTATAAATTACATCTTCCTCTTTGAGGATGAATGCTCCTCTGGTTATTTTCATTTTGGTAATTAGTTCTTTTAACATTTGGTGAGTAAGATCCTCTAATTTGAGTGTGGAAGCCATAATGAGAGCCATACCGTAGAGAAGATTTCTGGTATTATAGCGATCTTTATAAAAAATCTTGTCGGTAATTTTTTCTATAAAGCGACGGAAAGACTGGAAGGTGGCTGCCATGAATAACGCAAGTACTGTAGAAATCGTTATGGTTCTAGGTTCGAGTGTGGATGTTACGAATAGAGATGATAAGACGGCAAACAGAAATGCTGATAATAAACCAAGAATACCAATGAGAAGGGTAAACGAGACTGCTCTAGCTACAACGAGGCGAATATCAAGAAAACGATGTTTGACTATAGCATAGGTAATAAATCCTACTAGGAGTAATGCAAACGTTGGACCCATAAAGACTAAACCGCTATATTTAAAAACTACTACGGAAATGAATGTTGAAAGAATCATTAATGTAAACGTAGAGGTGATTCCCATGAGGAAAAAGGAATACTGAACTTTTTCTCTTCCCTCGCTTTTTATGTATTTATAGATCAAAAGAATGAATGAGAGAACAAAAAGTCCGGCAAAATCTAGGAAAATAATCGGTATTGCAGGACCGGGAACTGGTACAGGCTGGCCGTTGGGGTATTCCATATGAGTGAAGACATACGGAGAAAGTGAGGCAGACACTGCAGCTGCTAATATTAGAGAAATTATCACTAAATACTTTTTTCCTATTGTTATGTTTTCTTTCGGAAAGGTATGAATAAGGAGAAAAAGTGTGGGGCCTAAAAACGAAAATACTGCCATGACTACTCGTATCCAGAAGAGCTGATCCTCCGGGGTATTTCGTGGTGGATGAAGTGAGAGGTAATTGACAATTACATAACTACTAAGAACGAGTGTTAGAAAAAAGAATAGTCGATCGGTCCAACTTTTTTTTCCTTTAAAATATACAAGGAAACCTAAGTAGGTATTGAGGATGACTGTAATAGCCCCAATTATAACTTCTATAAGTCCCATATATCTCTTCTTTATCCATTATGGACAGGTTTATAAAAAAATGCAAACTTAGAATTGTTATGAGGATTCCTGTATGATGGACTATAATTATATGAAAATACATACTACCACCATGCATTATGTACTAGGTAAATATTCGAACAAGTTACTTGATCTTGATGCTCCAAGACCACCAGATGTACCTGAAGGAGAGCCATACTTGCCGTGGCGTTTAAAAGTGATGCAACAGGAGGAATTTTGGTCTTACGGGGGAATTCATCGTTTGTCTGATACTCAATTGGCATATCTAGCTTATTTTAATATATTGGGTCCTTCGACACATAACACGGTGCCTCAAAGATTTATTCTTTCTTCGAAAACAAATTCAATTACGATAGTTGTTGATAGAAAATTTATATTGTCGGCATCGGATAAAGAAGGGAGACAGGGAACTATCAGCATCGGTTGCGGGATTGCTAATATGCTAACCGCTGCCCGTTTTTTTGGGCTTAGCGCTTCCATCAAGATTTTAGAGACTAAAGTGGAGTTTTTAAAGCCATACCAACCTGATCAGAAACGTTATACTCATTTTGTTCGTGTGAGCTTTAGTAAGGGAATTTTACCCTCACCGAAAGATATCTCTTTTCTATACGCGATGAAGGAAAGGAAGGTTATCAGGGCAGAATGGGATGAGAATATCAAGCTTTCTGATTTGATGGTTTTGGAGATGAAGAGGTTGATATCAAAACGATATATTGGTGTTCACCTAAGTATTATTACTGATTTCCAAACAAAACAACTGATGGCTGTATTTCAAGAGCAGAGTATGGGGACAGTAATGAATAATAATGATTTTGCTTTGGAATTGGGTAAATGGTTGCTTCCTAATAATAGTAAGAGCACTGTTGGGATTAGAGGATCGGATTTTGGCTTGAGTTACAAAAGCGGAGTAAGATTTCATAAAGGACTTTTGAGAAAACAACGATTGCAGCCGATTGAGATTCAGAATTTTGCTAAGGGAGAGAAAGATATAGTGCGATCAGCATCGGGAATTGGTGTTATTTCTGTAGAGCATGATACACCGGAACTTCGAGTCGCCGCAGGAGAGGGTTTTGAAGATATCGCTTTATATCTTCATCTTAGGGGTTATTTTACTTCTATACATGCTGCAACTACTGAAGTAGATATCGGCACTGCTCTTATAAAAGCAAGACTGATGGTATACAACCGCAAAGATGAAGGAAGACCAACTGTTGTTTTTGTCATTGGACAACCTAAAATTGCTCAAGATAAACTACGGTCTCACTCTTCCAGACCAATGATTGAAGATATTATATTTAGGAGCTAGGGTGTAATCTTTTTTTAGTGTCTCGTTCTTGAATTATGATTTCATCCTTCAAATGATCAATAACTATATATTTGGGAATATGGTGGCCGAGAAAGTATTGGATCACTTTTCTCCCTCCGATTCCTCCGGCGTCAAGGGCGGTTACCCCTTTCTGAGGTAGGGCGCTACCCATTTGTTCACCGATACCGGCAACCCATGATCCGAAAGGAGTAGTAGGATCACGAAAGGAAGGTCCGCACAGAGCCTCTACAAAATCAAAGAACGCAGACATCGTTTTTTCACTTTCTGCTTTTTCTAATAATCGACGGACTGTATCGTCCGATACGTTATAGCCGATACTATCGTTTCGGCTAGGCCAATCATAAAATTGAAACTGGGTCTTGTCGCCAAAATCACTCACCATCATTAGGGGAATTCCGAGAATTTTACAAAGAACTCTCATTTCATATTTGACTCTTCCTTTATCAACCTCCTCAATGACTATATCGACTGGTGGTTCTTGGATTCCGTCGCCTAAAAGAAACTGGAGTACGTTTTCCCAATTTATTCCCTCGTTGTAGACATCTATTTGCGTATAGGGATCACTTTTAAGAATTGTTTTTGCTAATTCTTGGGCTTTGTTTTTGAAACTGATGACGTCTGGATTTCTGAGTATATCTCTTATCATTTTTATTTCAGCGGGTTTGGATTTTTTTTGCAAAGTATCGGGATCAAAAAATAAACCGCCCAGTTTTGAAGCTCTACTTCCAGTTAAATTTCTGATACTTGAGCCGATCATTCGGTTGAGATTCCCATTTTCTAAGAAGTCATTGTCTGCTAATTTTCCTCTTTTCGGGCGAGCGTCGCGGCCATATCCATATATGATATTGCCACCGACGCTCGCGCCAATAACACCAACTACTTTTTGTTCCAAAATTTGTCTCGTTTGTTCCCAGCGTAACTGTTGCTGCGGATCTTTATTTAATATCGACGTGCTTGTAATAAGAGAGAGACGATGGAACCATTCTGGAGCTATAAGATGAATCTCTTCTTCATCTGGTAAATACATATACGTACCGTAATCTGGTGCCCACCTGCCTTTTTGAAATGCGTCTATTTTTTTCTTTTCAAATATATTTCGTTCCCGATCATAGATTTGACGTAACGTCTTGCCATCTCTTGTGCGAGGAGAATTATCGATGGCCGAGAGTGATTTATTGAGAGAATTAAAGGTCATGGTGATATCATCAGGAAACTGATGATCTAAATTTATAGTCACACTAGGTTTTCGATTGGAAAATTGTGGGAGTTTGAGCAAATCAGGATGAGTAAGCGTTAATATTCCATCTTCATCATAGGTGATCGTACCTTTTTGATGGGCGATCTTGGCATCAAGAAGAAGTGGTTGATCTGGGAAATTACTATAGTTTCTTTTGGGATTGGGGGATACAAGGTAGTCAATTGATGGTTTTAATTTCAGCAACCAATCATCAGGGATATTTTTTCCTGATTCTATTCGGTTTATTTTATCAATCAGGGGTTTTAAACGATTTTGTAGAAGAGATTTGGAGATTTTTGTCGGATACGTATTTTTATGGATGTTTCGTTTGTGACCGGATGATTTTTCAATCATAGATTTCATGTGGGGCAAAGACAAAGACAATTACAAACATAGTGGATTCTATTTACGGCAGTATTCTATCATAGTTTTGACACCTTGTAACCACGCGGATACTGACATGATTCTTAAGACTGGGCCGTCTCTAACGTATTTATTCATATTATTTCTTAGTTGATCTCCTGTCAGGTTGGTCTGGGATATAGGACCCTTGGTCAAGAATAGTTGGCCCATGTTGGAGAAATGGTGCATTTTTGGGGATGCGAGCATTTCTTCAATCGTAGTAGGGTGAAGGAGGTAGGTATTAAGAACCTCTTTTGGTAGAAGCCCGGTCTTTAATAATCTAACAAGATCATGGATATTTAAGAAATACCCGGGATACATAAATCTTATCTTTGGATAGGACTGGTCCAAGCGGACTGTTTCCTGTTTATTGAGCATAAGTGCTTCGGCAGCATCTATAAAAGGTAATTTTATGCCTTCTTTTATAGTCAAAATATTATCAGTGAGTTCACGATGCATTAAGGAGGTGAGTGTGGTGAATTGCTTTCCTAGTTTTGCTGCATCTTGGAAAAAAGCCTGGTTCATCAAGGCAAAACTTAAAGCTGTATAGCGATTTTTTCCTAGATGATGCCCCTCAGATTTATTTTGCTGGCTTTTCAAAAAATCACCATTGATAATATAGGGTCTAACTGCTGATATCCTAGAGTGAGTAACTAGACCCTTCACCAGTTCTTTCGTTTTGAGCCCTTTAATTTCGGCTAGGTGGGGTAATAGTGGTTTTTGTTTTTGTCCATCATAAATAACTTCATAGATAACATCTTCTGTAAGAAGTGGATCTCCAGATGCTGGTACAAATCTCATACTTAACCATTCTTCAGCATTTTCCCATTTTCCATTGATTTCTACAGGATATGTCGTGCGAGTTAAATATACTGCGGATTTACTATCTAGAGGATCTATAAGTGGTACCTTACCATAGCGCTGATATGTTCTTCGTGCCTCTTTTATTAGTAAATGTTCTGATTCATTGCTCCATACTGGTTCATGAAGGGGGGAGCTGCAAAAGATGGAAAATTCTGCTGGACCGATTTTCTCTTTTAAAACCGGTTTGCTTTTTATATTGGCAGAGAGTTTAATGATTTCGTGGGGTTTAAGACTGTTCATTATGCTAGATTGAGGTTTCAGAGTTGTCATAAACATAATCAGAAATTATTACAAAGATGAGAGAAGAATAAATTATCAATTATGTTATGTAATTTTTTTATTAGGAATGGGTGGGGGATTGCTTTTGAGTTTTTTCAAAACAGAAATACCATCCATTTTGGGCATCATAATGTCTAGGAGAATCAGGTCATATCCGCCGACGAGTGCTTTCGTGTAAGCTTCTTCACTGTCTTTGACTGTTTCGGCTTCTAGACCGGCATCTTTTAGTACCTGGACATAAAGATTTCGTAAAATCTCTTCGTCTTCAGCAAGCAATATTTTTGCCACTATATTTGACAATAATGAAAATTAGGGAAAAGGTCAAGTTTCTAGATGCGGGTTCTTCAGGTATCTCGTACAATTTGCTGAGGTCGCGTAAAATTTTTTTCCGCCTCCCTATCAGAAATAGTATCAGGAGGTGAATGGAGTTTTTTACTTTTTGCTGTCTTTGGCGTGCTTAGTATGACTCCTTTTCCCCCACCATATGGAAGCTGGGCAAGGGCTGCTTTATAGGACATGAGTTTGGATAGATCGAGTACATCTTTTAGGGCTTCTTCTTCGGTTTTATATGACCAAAGGCGCGTGGCACCAAAAGCAGGATGTTTCGTATTACCTCGATGGAGAGCTATATATGCCTTCAACCCGCATGAGGAGTCAGCAACAAATGATACCATTCTATGGTTGTCAAATTCCGGTAGATTTTCCCAACTAACTGCTGACATGCTTTGATGATACTATACTATATATTACTTTTGAAGAAGAAACGGGATGAGTATCTTTATGAGAGATAACTTTTTACTTGTTTGACAACCTGTTCTGGAGTGAGTTGGGATTTGACAAAATAGCCCTCAGCACCAAGCTCCAGGGCAGATTTAATTGATTCATAGGTGCTAAGAACTGTGAGCATTATTATTTTTTTATTTGGGGAAAGAGGAGGTTTATCCTTTAAATCTTTAAGGACGCTTATTCCATCTTTTTTGGGCATCATAATATCAAGAAGTATAAGATCATAACCACCTTCTTGTGCTTTTTTCAAACCCTCTTCTCCATCTTGAGCAATATCTAACTCAAAACCAGCATCGGTGAGTATCTGGGAATAGATTTGCCTGATATTTTGATCATCTTCAACAAGAAGTATTTTCGCCATTTTATTTGACAATATAAGAAATTGAGGTAGATGTCAAGTGACCCTTGACAAACAATATTATTATTGCTAACTTTAATATAGATTATAAATTTCAAGGATTAATACCCTAGAAAGGGGCTGCTCTATGAATCCTAAAAAAAATTCTGGTTTTACACTCATTGAACTTCTAGTCGTCATCGGTATCTTAGCCGTACTTTTCTCCATCGTTTTGATAGCCATCAATCCAGCAAGACAATTCAATCAAGCCAACAACGCTAAAAGAAGAAGTGATGTTATAGCTCTTCTTAATGCCATAAGTCAATACAGAGCTGATCTAAAAGGCGCATTACCTGCAGGAATTACGACCACCGTTGCAAATATAAGCAATACTGGATCTGATATTTGTGCTGATATCATGGGACCACAATTATACCTTCCAGCCCTGCCACAGGATCCTGCATTCAATAACGGTGCTCAGATCACAGATTGTACGGTAGCTTATGATACGAATTACACCGTCGTTCAAGACGCTAGTGGACGTGTCACTGTAGCCGCTCCTAGCGCCGCACTCGGTGAAGTGATTTCTGTAACTAGATAAGCTCAAAACTAATTATTAGTATTATTTATTAGAATGATTACCAAGCTATTTAAAAAGCATGAGCATGAATCCAATGCCAAAGCGCTGATAGCCTTATTTATATTCCTTTTGGCAGTTTCCATACTTCTTCTTTTTAATCAGTACCAGGATAATATTATAGCAACAGACTCATTTAGTCTTTTCTTAGCCTTAACCGTAATCGTTTTCGGCCTCTTATTTAGCCTCTTATATGTGGTTAACAATCAAAAGATTAGTAAAAAGAAAGCAGCACACTCCCGCTCCCGATCGCGTTAAACCTATTTGAGCCAATAATCGCAATCAATACTATTCCTCAATTTTATACCATCAATTATTTGACAGTCTCTTTTCTTCTAAACTATACTGAAAATATAGTGATATTCCTTTTATGAAAATTAAAGAAAAAATATTGCTGACATTTCTAGTTAGCTTTACTCTCGTATATCTTACCACCGGTTTTATAATTACACATTACACTATAAATACACTGAAAAAACAGATTACTAGCGCAGTTAACCAATCTCTAATATCAAAACAGGACTTGCTAGAAATATATTTGGCCAACCAAAAGTCAAAGGTTCAACTTCTTGCCAAAACTAACAAATCTTTGGGGGACCTTCTCAATTTAAGTAAAACTGACCTAAATTATGGAAAGGTCCAGATTGATGTAGAAAATTTATTAAGCGAGCAAGTTTTAAACAATTATTCCAAATTAGATTTAGTCGATAAAAATGGGTTGTTAGTTACTACCTCTAATAAATTTAAAAAGGACTCGAGATTATATACAGCCGCCTTAAAT
>JACQJU010000020.1 GCA_016204905.1 Candidatus Gottesmanbacteria bacterium
CAGAAAATACATTCCATAAATTTCTAATTATTCTAATTTCTAATTGATCTAAACAATTTCCAAATACCAATTTCTGAATATTTGTCATTATTTAGAAATTAGGTCAATTAGATCAATTAGGTCAATTTTCCTTCAACACATCTATTATCTCCCTCAGAGTCAATTTCGTAGGCCTTGTCGTCGGGTTCTTCATCGAACCATTGAGTAACATTTTATGCGAAACATGTAAATACCAAGTTGCTTCTTTGTCCAGTTTTTTCAGTTTCTTATAAGCCCCTTCTAAATCTACTTTGGACAAAGGCAATGCCTTGATCCGTGCATAATCCTTTTTGGGATCTTTCCTGACCACTACCACATAGCCGGTCTTTTGTCCCAATCGCACCACCTCATCATTGACCGTCTCTATCCCCAATGCTTTTCCCCATTTTGTTTCAAATTCTACTGCCTTTTCTTTGATCTCTTTCTCTGCCCATATTTTATCTTGCAACTTCTTATAGATTCCGTCTAAGCTAAGCATCCCCAACTCTACCAATTTAGTACTATCATCAGGATAGATCAGTTTCCAACCGTCTAATACGCCTATCAAAGAAAAATCATAAAAATCAGCCGCCGGATTGGGATAATAAGCATCACGGAAATGATCTACATCATTGACTATTTCCACCAATCTATCCAACGCCTTATCTTCTTTTTTTCGGATTTCGCCTGCCTGCCGGCGAGGCAGGGATTTCGGATTTCGGATTTTTTTAATATATTCCCACGTCCTTTTTGCAGCACATGTATCCTCATCAGTCTGGTGATGATCGAGCATCCCCATGCCTGTATCCACATGCATTATATTGCGATCGCTATCCACTATATCACCATCTAGCGTTGTCCCTGCTGGAACAAAAGCTACCTCTGCCTTATCCCATCCGGGCATAAACCTCTTAAGAAGCCATACAGAAGAAATAGCATCTAAATCAGGAGTCAGATGGGTAACTATCTTTTTCATACTTCGACTTGCCTCAGCATAAACCCTCATATTTTATCGCTAATTAGACAAAGATACAATAAAGAATAGGTTTATTTGAGGAAATTATTAAGTATCATAAATGTAAATGCAGCTACCATTGCGCTCATAGGTATGGTAAATATCCAGGCCCAAAAAATTCTTCTTGCTACAATCCATCTCACAGAAGAAATATTTTTCACCGATCCGACTCCTATGACGGCTCCGGAAATCACATGTGTTGTTGATACTGGTATTCCTGATAGCGCCGTAAAAAGAAGAACCAATCCGCCACTTGTTTCTGCCGCAAATCCATCCACTGGTCGCAGTCTTTTTATTTTAGTACCCAATGTCTTAACAATCCGCCATCCACCAAAATATGTGCCCAGAGCAATAGCAGCATGAGCCGATAATATGACCCAGACTGGCACATAAAAAGATGAAATAAAACCACTACTTAAAAGTAGTGCGCTTATTACTCCCATGGTCTTTTGCGCATCATTAGTGCCATGAGATATTGCATAAAAAGTGGATGAAATAAGTTGCAATTTGCGAAAATATTTATCTACATTTCCTGGCCTTTTATTACGAACCAGGAAAAAAACAACCAGAGTAAAAACCATCGCACCGACTATTCCCAATATTGGTGCAATGACTATAAATTCTGCTGTTCTAACAACACCTGACCATTTAACTGCCCCCCAGCCGCTTCCCACCAATGCAGCTCCTACCAGTCCTCCGATCAATGCATGAGAAGATGAGGTGGGTAGTCCCATCCTCCAGGTTATCAAATCCCAAACTATTGCTCCGATTAATCCGGATATAATTACTATCTCTGAGACAGCCTTTGGATCTACTATGCCCCTACCCACAGTTGTAGCCACCGCAACCGGGAAAAAAAATGCCCCGATAAAATTACCCAAAGCGGCTATTAATACCGCCTGATGCGCGCTTAGGACTCTCGTCACCACAATTGTAGCTATCGCATTGGCGCTGTCATGAAACCCATTTACAAAATCGAAAAATAGTGCAAGACTGATGGCGGCAATAATGATAATTTCCATGGGGGCTAGGAGTATTTCACCACAATATTTTCAATGATCAGTGATGCTTCGTTAATCTCGTCAATCATCTCTTCCATTGATGCATAAAGATCCGAATATTTAATAATATCTTTAGCCGCTACAGAATCGGCATGCAGATCCCCAAGTCCCTTTATATACACTCTATCTGCCTCCTGCTCCAAAGCGCGTATTTCCCTACAATGCTTCTCCACTTGTGATTCCTTTTGTATATCTGTCACCATCTTCCCCAGAAGCCTAAACTCTTTATAAAATATCTCCGTCTGATTTCTAAAATATGTGTCTATTTTTTTTATATTATAAGCGCCTAATTTCATCATAAGCAGTTCAAGGGTATCTATGATTGTATCAAAGGTGGAAACTAGCTGATGGAGATCCTCCCTGTCCATCGGAGTAATAAATGTGCTTTTTAATGCTCGTACCATCTGTGTATACAAAATATCATCCTTTTTCTCTTTTACACCTATATCTAGAATTAATTTTTGTTTTTCTGCTTTGCTTAGACTGTCGAATTTGACAATTAATTTATTGAAATCATTCACCCCATCACTTACCAAGGCTACCTGTTCTTCTATCATTTTGTAAAATTTTTTCTCTCGTGGAAATAGTAAAGCCAAAATATCCATATTTAATACGCCTGGGCGAAGTACCAACGATGTTTGGCATCATTACTACAATAAATACACTTTCCCTTTTCCTCTTTTGCATCAAGGGGTAAAACACGAGTCGTTGCTTTCGTTTCTCCTTTTATTGACAATTCACATTTGGGATCTCCACACCAAAAAGCTCTGATAAAACCTTTTTTATTGTTCATTATATTTTTAAATTCATCATAATTTGTCACTTCATGAGTATTTTCTTCACTAAACTTCTTCATCTTCTCAAAAAGATTCTTCTGAATTTCATTTAATAATTTCTTTAACTGAACGCTGAACGCTGATAACTGAACGCTTCTTTTCCCCCCTGTATCACGTCTAACAACTGTCAATTCTTTGCTTCCCAATTCTCTCTCACCAACCTCTATTCTTAGCGGAACTCCCTTCAACTCCCACTCATTAAACTTCCATCCTACCGTCTTTTCTTCTCTGTCATCAATTTCAACTCTTATTCCAGTTGCTTCCAATTCCATTTTTAGGCTGTCGCACTTTGAGACGGCCGCATCAGAGTGTGACACGGGAATTATGACTACTTGTGTAGGGGCTATATTTGGCGGAAAAATCAAACCGCCATCATCACCATGGGACAATATAAGAGCGCCAATCACTCGAGTAGTTTCTGCCCAACTAGTCTGCCAAACGTATTGTCTTTTCCCTGTTTTATCTAAATACTGGATATCAAACGCCTTGGCAAAATTGTCTCCTAGATTGTGTGATGTCCCCATCTGGAGAGCTTTGCCATCTGGCATGAGAGCCTCCAGTGTATAGGTAATTTTTGCTCCCGGAAATTTCTCACTTTCTGATTTTCTTCCAGTCAAGACCGGAATGGCTAGTTCTTCTTCATCAAACCTTTTGTAAGTATCCATAATTGTTTTTGCAAACGCATCTGCTTCTTCAAAAGTAGCATGAGCGGTATGACCTTCTTGCCAAAGAAACTCAGTTGTGCGCATAAAAAGATACGTTCTTTTCTCCCAACGCACTACATTGTTCCAGAGGTTTATAAGAAGCGGCAGATCCCGATAACTTTGGATCCACTTGGCATATGTATCGTACATGATCGTTTCTGAAGTAGGACGAACAGCCAAAGGTTCAGCCAGTTCCTCGCCTCCTCCTATAGTAACCACTGCCAATTGAGGAGAAAAACCTTTCACATGCTCCTTCTCTTTTTGCAGGAAATGCATCGGTATAAAGAGTGGGAAATAGGCATTTTTGACTCCCAAATCTTTCAGCTTTTTGTCTAAATATCCCTGTATATTTTCCCAGAGGGCATACCCATAGGGGCGGATGATCATGCAGCCCTTGACCGGAGAATAATCGGCCATTTCAGATCGGAGTATCACATCTGTGTACCATCTATCTGGGTTTTCCGACTTTTTTACGATCTGTTTTTTATCAAAATGAGCCATACTAATATATCCTTTTGCCTAATTCTGCTTCTGGATCAGGTCTAATCAGTTCATAACCACTTTCTTCTCTTTCCGCACCCAATGTCAAAACTTCCGATACAAATGGCCCTATCTGCTTCTCGGCAAAGTTTACCACACAAACAACTTGTCTACCTAATAGCTCTTCTTTTTTATAATTGGTTATCTGGGCACTCGATTTTTTTATCCCCAAAGGTCCAAAATCGATAGTGAGTTTATATGCTGGTTTTATGGCTTCTGGGAAATCCTCTACTTTGACAACCTTCCCCACTCTCATATCCACTTTAGCAAAATCATCATACTTTATCATTATATAC
>JACQJU010000021.1 GCA_016204905.1 Candidatus Gottesmanbacteria bacterium
AACAATAAAAGTAACTTTTTCATTTCTATATTATATCTATCCTCGACCCCTTGACAAATATTTATTTTTCCCTCATAATGAATTATTCTATGAAAATCACCATTTATACAGTAAATGACTGTCAGTTCTCAAAACAAGAAAAAGAATATCTCCAAATACATAACCTTCAGTTTGAAGAAAAAAATCTGGAGACAAATAAAGACTGGCTGACAGAGATGCTTGCGGTCTCAAATAATTTTGCAGGAACGCCTGTGACCAAGATCGAAAAAGACGATGGCCAAATTGTTGTCTTAAAAGGTTTTACCAAAGAAGAGTTTGATCAAACACTTCAACAGTCGCCAGCAGTCTCGACTCCAGTTACAGCCTCTACTCCAGAACCTGAACCAATCGCAACTGTGATTGAGCCTCCAACAGCAAACTCAGTTAGTCCACAGGCAACAGATAAACCAACCAGTCCGGCAACACCTACAACGCCACCTCCAACTCCACAACCAACTCCTCCTGAAACACCACCAACTCCAACTACACCGTTACCAGAAGTGCCAACAACTCCAGCTCCCGCTGAACAAGCACCGGTCACTCCAACACCATCAACACCAACAGAACAAGCAAAGCCTGAACAAGATCAGCAGCTAAACTCAATATTGCAGAATCTACAAAATATCGCAAATAAGCCGGGCTCCACGCCACAAAATCTACCAGCTAGTCCCTCAAATCCTACCAATCTCCCGACCATCCCGGAACCTGGGTTTTGATGAAGTGATATAATAATCTTGTGGAAAGACGACGTACAAGAGTTAAGGTGAGAAACCAACCGCCTGTACCTGAGGATCCGGGATTATCAATTCCTGAACCACCTGCTTGGCTAATTGCACTAAGTAAAAGAGTAGCCGTTAACACGATTGATTCAGATGTTTCACCCAGCGCACCTGTTGACGATCCGCCAGTTACTAAAGTCAAACCAAAAAGAGGAAAAAAAAATCCAGTGAGGGTTTTTCAGAGTACCTTGAAAGGTTTTTAGATTTCACACAAAACAATAGAATTTAGCAAATTATACTAATGGTGCAAATATTTTTTCAGAGGCGAAGACCTTTCGCGAAAATATTTTTCCACTCGCTTCTGGTTTAAAAGTAGGAAGTTCATTTTGTACTTCTTGAACTCCGCCTAAAACAACTAAGTTAAACCTAAATGAAGGTACTTCTTCTCCTAAATGTATCTTGGCATCTAATACATCCCTTGTAATTTGAGTTGGGATACATGCTACTGAAATATCACTAAAACCCATTAACCCTAACACAGGATCTAATAAATGTACATAGGGTACGGCTACGTTTTCAGACCGATCAAATCCCTCTGCTATCCTAGTTAAAGAAGTAAGTTTAAATTTCTGAGTAAGTATTTTCTCTCGTTCAATCTTGTCACTTGTCCCATCAATCAAGTCTAAGTACTGTTCAATCCATGTCATTATTTTGTGGTCAGGAGGAAAAGTAGTTAGATTTAAATTAAGTCTTGCAAAAAGAATGAGACTAGATAAATTGTCAACATCAATTTGACGCTCTCTGAGTGAACTCATTTTAAATTATTAAAATACTCTCCCAATCTTCTTACCCCTTCGACAATATCTTTTTTTTCTCCGGCAAATGAAAGACGCAGGTGATTTTCTCCTCCCTGACCAAAACCGCTGCCTGGGACGACTCCAACCTTTGCTTTTAGAATCAGGTCTTTGGCTAAAGGATAACTTGGCATCGATAATTTATATCTTGGTAAAATATAGTAAGCTCCTTGAGGTATCGTAAAATCTAGGATATCGTGGTATTTTTTTAGCTCTCGAACCATAAGGTCTCTTTTTTCCCTGAAGTCTTGACTATAGAATCTTGCGGTTTCGACCGGCAGCTTAGTCATAGCCAGATAGGCGGCATATTGAGATATGGTTGGTGTAAAACCAACCGTTGCATCGTGAGCTTTGTACATTTCGTTTACCAATCGTGTATCGCCAACAAGGTAACCTATACGAAATCCAGTCATGGCAAACTCTTTAGAGAATGATCGAACCGTTAATAGATTTTTATTTTGGGCAAAATCCAAAAGACTTGCTGGTTTTTCTTCGTAGGAAAGGAAATGATAGGTTTCATCAGAAATCAAAAATATATCTTCTTCTTTAGCAATTTCAATGAGTTTCAATAAAGTTTCTCTCTGATAAATCGTCCCTGTTGGATTGTTGGGATTGGAAAAAAGAATTGCCTTGGTTTTTTTTGAGATGGTTTTTTCTAAAAAAGAAAAATCAATAATCCAACCTTTTGATTCATCGAGCTTAAGCTGTACGACTTTTGCTCCTGACAGTTGGATCTGACCAATGTGTGAAGCATAAGAGGGGGTAAATAAAATTACCTCATCGCCCTCGTTTATGATTAATTCGAAAATGATATGAAGGGCCTCCATTGCGCCAACAGTAATTAGAATATTATCCTCTTTTATCTTCAACGAGTGCTTTTCTTGAATATTCAAAACGATTTGATCTTTGAGAATCCCGAGCCCTCGAAATGGTGGGTATTTATTGATATTGGAGTTATTATTTATCTCATTGAGCAGATGCTCCTTCAAAGTGTCATCCAGCGAATAGTTGGGCAGTCCCCAGGCTAAAGAAACCACCCCCTCAGTCTGAGCAATTAAATTGAGTATGTCTTTAATTGCAGAAAGTTTGATGTCTTTGAAATGCTTATTTATTGTCGGCATAGGAAAGATACTATTATAGTCGGAAGAAGCTAAAAAATCATCTGGAAAAATGCAGGGGCGGAGGGAATCGAACCCCCATCAGAGGTTTTGGAGACCCCTATTCTACCATTGAACTACGCCCCTTGGTGTTCCCGGGCAGAATTGAACCCTGAACCAGAAACAAGTTAGGTTCAGGACAAGCTGCCATCTGTGGTTTGTGCGCCCACCCAGAATTGAACTGGGATCAATGGTTCCGCAAACCATTACTCTATCCGTTAAGCTATGGGCGCTAGCCCTACTCTATCCGCCTGCCCCGAACTCACGCTCTTGCGACGCGAAGCTGTAAGCTTCGGGAGCAAGTAAGTGTAGTTTGGGGTTGAACTACAGGAACAGTACTTTATAATATTGTATCAAATCCAAAAATTTTCGACCGCTGAAAGGATACGATCTATATAGATTGAGAGTTGGAGATCTAAGAGAAGTGCAATTAATTTTAAAGCCTCGACGAACCTCTTGACAAAAGATGTATGAATTATGAATGGTTAGGAAAACATTCGGTCCGCTTTTTGGCGATTAGACCACATATCAAAGTTTATCAATATTACCGTAAATCGAAGAATTAAATTTATATGTTATGAAAGTAAATATTACACCTCTGAGGTGTTACTACAATAAATGCTTTATGGGTGCTTTCTTCGACGGTTAAACCACTCTTGAAAGTCAACGATTTTTCCCTTTTTTACAGCGTCTCGAGCGAGTGCTTCTCTCATCTCATTCTCGCCTTCTAAATCTGGTCTGTGAGCAGGATCAGATTCATGAGCGGTCGATCTAGCTGCTAGATCGGCAGTTTTTGCTTTCAAAGTGCGCTGGGCTAATTCTATATTCACAACTTGCGCTTGAGTTTGAGCTTGCACATTGTTAGCTGCCTCATCCGATTGAGCTAACTTATCTCTCGCATCAATATTGCTTATTCTTACTTTCGTTATACCGTCAGTAACATTTGATATAATCTCTGCAGTGGCTTGACCTGTTGAAGAAGTTGATCGGGCAACGACTGTTTCATACTCACCATGAACTCCATTAAGCTCTTTTCTTTGTCTTTCTATTAAACCGCTTTGAGCATCAGCAACTGCCCTAAGCCTTTCAGCTTCTGCAACTGCATCTCCTGCAACACCCGCTACTCTACCATATTTTGATGCAAAATAAACTGCTGCTCCACCAAGAAGAAGTAATCCTCCTAGCATACCTCCAAACATTAAATAGTACTCTATAGGAACTCCAGAAGAGTCAGTAAGCTCTCCGTTATCTTGTATTAATACTGGAGTAGGTGTTCTCTGAGGCGGAATCAAGGTTGAACTTGCTGACGGTTTAGAATCGCCACTCGAGGCAGATATCGAAGTGGAAACTGGAGTCGATACAGCGGAAATTGGAGTTAGATCTATAGTAGTTCGGGAAGCAGGAGTTTCTGTTAATTGAGGTTGTGATTTTTGTGCAACGCTTGTTAAAGTCATTTGTCCGTTAAAGGTATATTGTAACCTTTGGGCTAAAACGTTATGTTGTGTTCGTATTTCTATATTTGTTCCTGATGCATTCCCGCTGGAAAGTGTTAGGATAATCTCGTCTCCTAAGGTATCTTCTACCCGGAAGGCATCAAAGTTCCCGGGGAACATCCCGTTATTCTTTCTTATATCAGCCTCTACTTCAACCGTCGCCCCGGCAAAACCAGCTCTTCTTATCTTTTCAAAATCTTTTGGGGTAACACCATCATTCGTTTCGTAGGCAAAAACCACTGGTTGCTCACCATTATCCCCCGGAAGCGGCCTAAAAACATATACTTGATTATTTCCAGGCAGGTTATAAATCAATCTCGTTGTTCTATTGCCTCCAGCCGAAGCTCTCTGAAGAACTCTTATATCTTCTACTTGGCCATACCGGTTATTAAAACCATCAATAGTCGTGATAACAAGTAAACCATCTATTGGAAGCTTTGATTCGCCAGCAATTACTCCCGACCATCCTCCCTTTGCATCTATGGATATAGGTTGAGGAGCAGGACTACTACAGGCTGTACCTACTAGTAAAAGAGCAATAGATGCTAAACCTAATATTCTATTGTGTCTCAAGTTTATCCTAGGAAGATAGGATGGATTTCGTTCACCACGGTGACTTAGGAGATTTTTTAGTTGAATGAGATGAGAAGATGTCATTGCGCTATATTATAGCCTATAGAAATAACATATTCAATATGTATTTCACCATGACCCTCCTCCACCACCGCCTCCGCCTCCACCTGAAGATCCGCCTGAGAAACCGCTACTGAAACCTGATGAACTGGAAACTGGTGTTGCGGCGTTTCTAAAGCTGGACTTAGTCCTCAAATATATTTCTTAAAAAACGACGCGAGTTTTCTTTAAAAAAAGCCTGTTATTCAAAAATGTTTTTTTGAAGTTTGAGTGTTTCATTTTCAAAAAAACTTATAAGTTCTTCTTTTGTGAGTTTTTTAACCATTTTAGGCATCATTAGAGTATTTTTCACTTTAAGCAAATCTCCTCCCAGTCCAATATCGTCAAGAGTGTAGCCAAATTTGCGTTTCACTCCATTTCTCAATGTATCTAACGTAAATTTTTTGAAAAGAAAATAAAGATCTACAAAATCTTTTACTTCATTTCTATCTAATATGGTAAAAAGCTTGTTGACCGCGATGTCATAGATATCTGCTACATAGATACCTTTCATGATTTTTTCCGGCTTAATGTTTTTAAATTCATATTTGACAAATTCTGTCTTTAGTTGTTCACCAGCAAAATCAAGCATGCGCATCCTTCTGTCATATATCCTTTGACGCGCAATAGTTTTGGGTTGCAAAATTGCCGCCACTTTCTTTATGAACACATCAACTTTGGTATCGTCAATATCTTTATCGGTAAAAAAATCAAGATCTTCACTGTAACGATGATGAAGATAAAATTCCGCAAGAGCAGTACCTCCTGTCAGATAAAATGTGTTAGCCATATACGTGTCTTTTTTAAATTCTTCAAGAAAGATCAGTTGTCTTTTAGTAAGCAAGGTTTTCATAATGGGTAAGGAGAAATTCCAGGAAAACTTTCCTTTTTGGATCAACTTTAAGTCTCGGAAGATACTTTTTCAATATAATGGGATTTATTTTTTCACCTCCTAGACCATAGTTGATGATGCGGGTAAGATACCACTCCCACTCATCAGGAGTCTTTGGTTTCCAGTTTTTTGGCAAATCATAATCCCAGTTATACATGAAAATAGTATATCACAAAGAAAAGGGAGATTACCATGACCCTCCTCCGCCTCCACCTCCACCACCGCCTGAGGAGCCACCTGATGAACCACTGGAGAAACCAGAGCTTGAGGTAACTGGAGTTGCTGCAGACTGGAAGCTCGAAAATGAAGAATTTAAGCTATTGGTCAGGTAGATGCTGTTAAATCCTACAGAAGAATATCCTTGATACCAGTCCGGAGGCCGTATCTGAATATCTTTAAATCTCTCTGCCCAAATCTTTTCTACCCCAAACACAATCGCATATGGTAGCAATTTTTCAAAAAACACCTGCCTGCCGGCAGGCAGGTCTGATTTTGCTAAAAATTCAATCCTCCTATCTTGGCTTGAGAGAAAGTTTCTAAGCGATTTTGCCACACTTCCAGCCTCCACACCCAATAACGTTTTTTTCGGCATGTTTCGACCAAAGAAAAAGGCTGAAAAGGCAAGAGCGAAATTAAACGTCGTTAAAGCCAGCCCTCCAATAACCGTATAGAACGTACGGATTTTATTGGGATCTTCTGGAAAAAATCCCTCGGTCACCAACCGTTTGTATATGAGCTTTTTCGCATCCTCCACTGTTTTGTATAGATCTGGACTCTTATCCTTAAATCTAACTAGTGAGGTCTCGACAAAAAGTTCTGTGAGAAAAAGTTTTTCAAAATCAAGAAGGCTGGAATCTTGTCGATACTCTTTCTTTTTTTGAAAGTAAAAATCATTTTTTTTATCCTCGACTATCTCAAAATGTCCTTTTTGAGCCAAGTAAACTATCATGCCAGATATATCTTCCATATCGACTTTCTCATCAACCAACGCTCCAGTTTCTTCTGGTGTAAGCACTCTTCCTGATTTACTCTTAGGCGGATCAAACCAGGCACGAGCTTCACCGGTGCCGACTGGTTGAGGGTCGCGCCCTTGCCTTAACCATTTTATCGGAATCCAGATTGGATAAATCACGTACCAAAAGACGAGTGTCGAAATGATTAAGCCGATGACAAATTTGCCAAAAATTGTCTCCCAAAAAGTCACATAAGGTTTTGGCTCTAAAACAGCCACGATATTTTTTGGAAAACTAAAAGCCACCGTAAGACCTTCATTTGAATTTAGCAAACCAGTAGGTTTAATTTCAATGCTATCGGCATCCACCTGGACAGTGCAGTTTTCATCAGTGCTTCCAGAAAAACCCGTATAGCACTTCGTTACGACTTTGGGTGCGATCGCATCAAAAGTCGTATTTTCCGATAGAATTATCTGTGCAGTCGAATTTGATATCGGAACTGTCCAATCGTTGCCTGTGACATTCCAATAAAGTTCGTCGTGATCAGAAAAATAAGTTAGAGCTCCTGAAACTGTGTAGATGATGATGTATGTATGAATCCCGGTAATGGTTCTATCGGGATCGCCGATTTTTAAGCGAAGTTTTTGATTTTCATCAATTTTTTTGTATTGATAAGGCTGCAGATTTTCATCTGTAACTGAAATTTTTGAAAAATCGAGGCGAAAACGTTTACCATCCTTGTTGGTTTTAACATAAGGTATATCTCGATATATCCCATATCTTTGTAGAGTAGCAAAATCATAGACGATTTTTTCCTTTATATCTATCGTTCCGTCTTTATTAACTGTGATTGTCGTATCGAAATTCTGAATATGTTCACCCTGAATTGGGAGCGATATTTCTTGAGCAGAAACTTGTATGTCATGCTGAACTAGTTTTAGCATCTGGTTTTTTAGACTCAGATCCTGAAATGAATTCGGGATGACAAGAGAGAATACAAGAGGAAGTAACAATATTTTCACTGTCAAAACTGTACCATATTTACATTTTTTTATCTATAATATGAAGATGAATTCTCCAATCGGCTTTATTCTCGGAAGCGGCTGGGGTGGAATAATTAAAAATCTCCAAGAAAAAAAAGAAACTCCCTACAAAAATATATTTGGTCATTCGACAACCGTGGTTGGCCACAGCGGTAAAACAATTACAGGGAAAATTTTTGGTCGGTCTGTCATCCTTCTATCTGGCAGATTTCATACTTACGAAGGATATTCTTCCTCCGACGTTACAAAAACTGTAAGGTACCTTCACGAACAAGGAGTTAAAAAAATTATCATCACCTCGGCCGCTGGAGCTTTAAATCCAAAATATAAAGTTGGCGATCTGGTGATCTTGCACGACATGATAACGCTCTTTTGCCAAAGCCCGCTTTCAGGAAATCAATTTCAGAACCTTTCGGAGGCCTTTGGTCAAGATTTAATCAACTCTGCCCAACAAGCAGCCATTCAAGCAAATCTGTGCTTTCAAAAGGGAGTTTATGTTTATCTGAAAGGACCTCACTTCGAGACCTTTGCCGACAAAATGGCGCTTAGATTTTTGGGCGCTGATGTTGTGGGCATGAGTACTGTGCCTGAGGTCATAATGGCAAACCACCTTGGAATGCAAATCTTAGGATTATCACTTGTTACCAATCTGGCATTTGTTAAGCACGATCACAAGGAAGTTTTGCAGGCAGTGAAAAATCAAGAACAAAATTTGAAGAGATTTTTTATAAATTTATTAAAAAATGTCTAATTGCAAGGCATTGCCAAGTGCCGAAAATCAACCTGGCAGGTTGCATATCGGTTTGGCATGATTGACTAAACTGATATGAAATTTCATAAAATTTCTTGGAAGGATTATCACCAAGCTTGTATAACGCTGGTAAAAAAAATTAAAAATTTGAGGATCGATAAAATCGTGGCAATATCAAGAGGCGGGCTTGTTCCGGCTCGGATACTTTCTGATCTTACAGGTATCTCCATCTCTCATATCACGATCGAATCCTATCAAAGCTTAAAACAAAAAAAATACCTGACCATAACCGAAGTACCAAGCACAAACTTCAATGACAAAACTCTGCTTATCGTCGATGATGTAGCCGATACAGGACGGACTTTTAAACGGGCAATATCTTACTTTAAAAATTTTAGAGTCAAAAAAATTTTTACTCTGGCTCCTTACCTCAAATCTCAATCTAAACACATTCCGGACTTCTGGGCAAAGAAAATCGACGCCTGGCTCATCTTTCCCTATGAGTTGAGAGAAACCCAAAAAGCTTTTTTGAAATTATTTAAGTCGAAGGAAAAAGCGAAAAACAAACTATTAGAGGTTGGGTTTAAAGAATGGGAGTTATAAAATGAGTTTATGTTTATTCGGGAACAGCGGTTGTTCCATCAGGCAGATCTGTTGGATTATCTTTAATTTTAACTTCTCTAAATTCAGCGGTATCCAATTGTGCTAACCATTTTGGCGTACCATCTGGATTATACTGTTCATCGAAACTAACTGTACGAAATCCATCGCCCACACCTAGTGCATGAAGATTTGCAGCTGGTCTTCTGCTTTTATCTACTGGGCCTTTTACATGAATTGACTTATTTGAAATCACTCTTCCGTTGATCGCTGCCGCAGCAAAGGGCAGAACAGCAAGAGTTACAAACTTTGCAAATTTTAATAAAGTAGGAATTTCAACTTTCATAATTTTGCTTCTATCATAACTTATGATCCCTTATTTTGCAACTGAAAGAGCAAAAAGCTTCTGAGGTCAAGGTGAAGTGATATCGGGAAAGGTAGGAGCATTGGGTGGTAGCGATGGCGGATTGGTAAGAAGCTCTTGGGCCTCTGTTGGATTTAAGGGCGGCACCTGGGGCAACGCCTCTATCTTCACAGCGGTCAATCCATCGTTTTCAAGATAAATCGTGACAGACATACCTACCGTAAGATCCTTGATCGTCAATGTTTTTGGGGGTAAAGGTGAGGGAGGAACTTTTCCCATAAAATCTTTGAGCGAAAAAGGAGGCGACTGAGAGGGAAGTTGGACGATGCTCGTTGAGGAAGTAACTACCGCCGTATATTTTTTCTCTGCCGGAGGTTTGGGAAGTTGGCCAACTGCTACTCTAGGATTTGCTCCCTTGACTGTCTCAAACAAATCTCTCATACTCAAACCAGACACCTCTAGCAATTTTTTCCCATTTTCTTCATCGGTAATAGCGGTAATTTTACCGTTGAGAGTATTCATAATACTCGAAGGAAGAGCATCCGAACTTGGAACAGGAGGTGTAGGAGGAGTATTTATATTGGCCTTACTTTTGTACGCAAACGGTAAATACTCCGATTTTTGGCCAAGCATAAGTCCGATAATGAAAGTGAGTCCAATGATTAATACAAATAGGAGCAAATGTATGGAAGCTTGTTTATTGTTCTGACTGTCCATAAACAAATTATCACATAAAATAGGACCATGTCAACAGCAATTCATCTCGACCAATTTCAAAATGATACAATTACTTGATGAAATACCAAAAAGCTCCTGAAATTCAAAAAAAAATACTTCAATTGATTAATCGATTAAAGTTTGACTATATAAAAGCTAAAAACGTCCACTGCATCCGTAGTTTTGACGCAAAGACAAGAGCCTATGCAAGGATCTGGGGTATGGCAAAGTTGTTTAAAGAAGTTGCCGGACTCGAACCACATTACATCATAGAAGTAAACGCCAGAAGATTTGACAAACTTAGTGAGCGTGAACAGATGAAAACCCTCATTCACGAACTCATGCACATCCCAAAAACCTTTTCAGGCGCCCTCCTCCCCCACCGTGGTAGATATCATCGGATCAATGATCGAGAGGTGGAAAAAATATTGGAGAGCATGAAATAGACTGTCCTAACAACATTCTCAATCCCAGGAATTGAGAAGTGCGTATTGACATTCTCAAATTGATTTTGCTCTTTTCCATTTTTGTTTAAAAAACTCATGCATCATGCGAGCGACTGGTGGATAGTTAAAGCGCACACCATTTGCCTCTTCTTTTTCTTTAGGATTATATGAAGTAATATAGACAGTTTTTGCATCAAATATAAAAAGACGAGCCTTCATCAAGGAAAAGTATTTGATTTCTATTCCATTTTTTCTCCAATTGCCAAGCATTTCCTTTTTTACTTCATCTAAATTTTGGACAATCACCCTTAGCCTCACTCCCCTATCAATCGCCTGTTTGTTTGCTAACATGGTTTCGGCTGGAACTTCAAGACCAGATACAATGATGTCTGCTTCTTTTTCTGCTTTTCTCAAATCCGCATTCGTTTTATCAAGCAAATCTTTACGAGTCGTGACAAAAGAAATGTTGAAATGTTGATGGGTTTCTCGATCATCAGAAACAAATAAACCCGCCAGATCTTCATGAATTTCATTGGTAAACAGTTCAATTGCTTCTTTTGGCTCTTGAGCTACAAATCGGACCGGGTATGTCCCTTCTCTTGCGACAAATCCATACCGAATCAGATATTTAATAGACCTATATACCGCGTTAGGGAATATGTGTAGTGTATGTCCGATTTCTTTTGCCGTCAGGCTCTTTTTATTTTTGAGCAGACTATAAATAACTTGCATTTGAGGCGTCAGAGTAAGCATAACTATATTGTAACATTTTTTGGTTAAAACAGGAGCTGATGCTATAGTACGACTCATGAGAGAATTTTTCAATCTAGACCTAGATCAGTTTTTCGAAAAAAGGCGTAGGAGTAAAATAGCCTCACTTGCGTCCAAATGTCAACGATGGGATTATACACAGGCAAAACCACAAGAGACGGCTCAATTTTTGTATCATACCCTCCCTCAAGCACGAAAACTATTGGCTCCTATAAAACCTTATCCAATGCCTTCTATCTTATTACCCGATGGATTGAGTCAATATTATGTTGAAATAGGAGTAGAAGAAGTTCACTTATATTTTGGAGAAGGTGAGTCCTTCTTTAGTTCATGTCGAAGTAGATTTACGATCCTTAATCCTAAGAGAAATATCCATTTTGATTTGGATACAAACCACAGAGATTATCCCGTATACGTATCGGCAGCAGCCGGCCGAAGAGGACTTGATTATGTGAGCCAATTAAATAAACAAAAGCCTCAAGATATTTTAAAAATCATGGGAAAAACAATTGAGGCTGCCGCCATTTTCGAATTTAACAGACAAAAATAACCGTGAATCAACGATCGAGAGGTAGAGAAAATTTTGGAAAGTATGAAATAGACCTTTACAACAATACTTTCAGCTCAGGGGTTGAAAATTTAGCTTTTCATCGTATTGAGAAGCTTCTGGATTTGCTTTTTAAATGGCGGTAAATCTTTTCCTATCGTATCCCAAACAATTGTAAGATCTACGTCAAAATATCCATGAATTAATGCACTTCTCATTCCTGCTGGATTTTGCCAGTCAATTTCTGAATGTTGCTGACGAAATTCTTGAGGAAGATTTCTCACCGCCTCACCGATAATTTCTAAACGTCTAACGATCATGTCTTGCAAATCAATATTATCCACAAAAGTTTCATAACGTACGTTCTTTACTCGTTTTTCAATAAGTTCAATAATAGTTGTTCTTTTAGAATTCTCTTACGAAGTGATGGATGAATAGATTTGTATGTCAATAGATCAACCTTTTTATTGAGCTCTTTTTCTAATTTATTCTTCAAACTCACAAAAGCAAATAATCCAGTTCCCTTTGGTACTTCAACGAGTATATCAATATCGCTATCTTTTCTATCCTCTCCTCGAACGTAGGATCCAAAAATGGCTGAACGAGTCACTCCTGCATGCTCTAAGATTGGCACGGCTTTGTTCTTGATTTCGTCTAATTGATTTCTATTCATAGGTATATCACCATTCTTATTATACAATTTCTAAAAGCTATATCCGGAGGTTAAGTTTATAGCGCATTTGCCCTGACAACAGGCTCAGGATGAAGGCCTGAGGGATCGGTGTGACCGTTGCCTTTTACTTCAGCTACTGCTTTAAGACCGTCACGCACTTGACTCCAGGTATCTCCTGGATTTTTATTAAGATACAAAGCTGCGGCGCCTGCCACATGAGGAGAAGCCATACTCGTACCGCTTAACGTACCGTAGTCTCCCCCATAATAAGTAGAAAAGATCGAGACTCCAGGAGCTCCCAGATCAACGACGGTTCCATAATTTGAAAATGTTGCAAAAGTATCATCTGACCCATAAGCTGTAGCAGTCCCGACACCACCAGACTGTCCGTCAGAATCAGCTAAAGCCGATACTGTAATTACTGCATCGTCGTAGGCCGCCGGGACAAAACCTGAAGCATTAGCTCCGCTGTTACCCGCAGCTACAACATAGGTTACTCCTGCGTTTCTTGAATTACAGATTGCTTTGTGAAGAGGATCACTATTGCTATTGCCACAGTTGTTGTCGCTTGATCCTCCGGCTCCAAGACTCATATTGGCGACTTTTATAGTAAATTTTCCTGCATTTGCTGTGACCCAGTCGATCCCACAGATGACCGAAGACCATGTCCCCGATCCCTGAGCATTGAGGACTTTTACTGCCAGAATTTTTGCTTGAGGAGCAACTCCAATAACTCCGATTGAGTTATTTAATGCCGCGATCGTGCCTGCGACATGGGTGCCGTGACCATTGTCATCATTGCCATTTGAAGTTCCCGTGACACAAGTTGTATTTGCATTTAGAGGAATATTGGCTGCTAGATCTGGGTGTGTAAGATCCACGCCTGTATCTATAACTGCAACGCCAATGCCGACTCCTTCGTTTGTACTGTTTAGACCAATTCGTGAAATTCCTGTTGGGACTTTTTGCGGTGGCTGCGTTGGCGTTGGCCTTGGTTTTGGTTTTCTGCCGTTGCCTCGTACGCCGTCCTCTTTGACCGCATAAGTCACTTCTCTATCCTCACTGACAAATAATACCCGTGGGTCAGCCTTCACTTTTTCCAACTTTTCCGTATTCATCTTGGCAGAAAAACCTTTGAGAGCTTTTTTATATATGAAATCAATTGAGAGGTTGTGTTTTTTTTGCAGATCTTCTGCGGCATTTTCTGAATCGTCAACACTATCTTTTAGCACAACAATATATTGATCTGGTAGAACATTGGGTTTCTTATCTTGTCCATAACTTGTCTTTAGTAAACCTCTTCCAAAAAGAAGTAAAGAAAGCATGACTATAAATAAGAATAGTTTTTTCACGCTTACCTGAATTATAAAAATACTTATTCCATATGTCAAGAGGTTTTGATGGTATACCCCTTTGCTTTCAAATTATAAAAGGTATAATACCTAACGAAGCTTTGATTTTACAGTAAGTTCAGACAGTTGAAATAAAGATTGGTTCTCTATTTGAAAGCTACGGTAGGTATATACCAACAT
>JACQJU010000023.1 GCA_016204905.1 Candidatus Gottesmanbacteria bacterium
AGATTTGTATAAGAGTCAGTTCTTCTACTATCTGACATAATTTTTTCTTTTTTTGTTTTTTTAGGCATTGGGAATACAATTATATTCATATTGACACCTAGTTGTAAAGCAGATACAATCATGAATACATACTTTACTCATATTTAAGATGTGTCTAATTTTGAATTTATTTGGGTAATTATTGGTGCCATTTTAATCTGGTTGCTGATAGTTTCCTTTTTAGTTTATAGGTATATCGCACATTACAATAGACTGATAGCAATTGGCGGCAAAGAGAATTTGCAAACGATACTAGAGACTATACTGACTAAACAAAAAGAAACTGATGAAGAAAATAGCGATCTACGAAATCATCTCAACTTGATTCAAGAAAAAAGCCTTTTGCATATCCAAAAGGTTGGGATCTTACGATTTAATCCCTTCGAAGATACTGGTGGTGATCAAAGTTTTGTCTTGGCTATTCTAAATGGGAAAAACTCTGGTATAGTCTTAACATCACTTCATAGTCGTGGCACTACACGTTGGTATGCCAAAAATGTTAAAGAAGGCAAAGGTATAGATCATGATTTATCCAAAGATGAAGAGAAAGCTATCCATGATGCCTTAATTATCAATTAAATATGGAAAAATCTAATATATTCAATAATAAAATTATACTCGGACTTTTATATTTAGGTTTATATCTTGTTTCTACTGGCATATCCTATGCCGTAGTTTCTGGTAGTGGTATCGGTGGGCCCACCATAATATCTCCCACTTTAAACGTCACGCCAGGTAAAAGGGCACATTTCAAAGTAGATCCGAAACTACCCAGAGATCAGGTTTGTCCACTGTCTGGCGTTAAATATACCCAAAAGGAACGAGAAGTCTATGATATAAGAAGACCCCTTGCCGTCATGGTCGAAAATAGCGAAGATGCCAGGCCACAATCCTCACTCTCTCGAGCTGATATCATATACGAAGCTTTGGCTGAAGGCTGGATTACCCGGTTCATGGCAGTTTTCTATTGCAATACTCCCTTTGAGAATATGCCAATCGCTCCTGTTCGATCAGCCAGAACTTATTTTATAGATTGGGTATCAGAATATGATGGTCTTTATACCCACGTCGGAGGTGCCAACAGGATAAAAGAAAATGCCACTAAAACAGATCCGAGAGCTGATGCACTCGGACAAATTGACCGATATGGCATAAAAGACCTGGATGAATTTGGTATTAGTTTTCCTGACTGCTATAGAAATCCTGATAGGTTAGATCATCCCGTAGCCACCGAACACCAAATGGTCTGCTTCTCAGAAAATCTTTATAAATTTGCTAAAGATAAAAGAGGTTGGACCAATGTCGATGAAGATGGAGTTTCTTGGGATAAAAACTTTACCCCTTGGCTATTCAAAGAAGACGACAAGAAAAGTGATCTAGGTCAAGTCAAAACTATCAAAATCACCTTTAGCAAAGGTTATGAAAAATATGATGTCAAATGGGAGTTTGATCCCGAGACTGATACCTATAAAAGATCCAATGGAGGAGTTCCCCATCTAGATCGCGAATCAGGTGACCAAATGACAGCTAAAAATGTTGTCGTCCAACTCACCAAAATGATCGGTCCTGTCGACGAAAACGTCCATCTTCTCTATACCACCATAGGCAGTGGTAAAGCCATCGTATTTCAGGATGGTAAAGCAATCGTGGGAACCTGGTCCAAACCACAACGAGTAGCTCGAACCAAATTTTATGACTCATCCTCCAAAGAGGTAGAGTTCAATAGAGGACTTACTTGGATAGAAGTAGTACATGATTCAAACTTAGTCACTTATTAACCCGCCCGCCACGCAAGCCAGCTTGCTGGCGTTGCGGGCCGGCCTGCCCGGCTTGCCCCGCCAAAGGCGGGGCTAAGGAGAAAAAATGTTAGAAGATTTAATTATCTCAAGAGTCCGGGTGAAGATACTGCAGCTATTTTTTCTTAACGTTGGATCGATTTATCACGTCAGAGATATTGTCAGACGTACCGATGAAGAAATCAATGCTGTCAGACGAGAACTTTTGCATCTGGAAAAGGCTGGCGTGTTGGCCAAAGAACATAGAGCCAATCGTCTCTTTTATTCACTGCGGAAAGACTATCCCCTCTATTTTGATTTGATCGAATTCATCAATAAAACCTCCGCACTGGGAGGTAACATAATCAAAAATAAAGCCAAATTGGGCCGTATCAAATACGCTTTTATTTCCGGGAAATTTATCAGAAATTTACCTCGCAGTGGTAACGATGTAGATTTATTAGTAGTCGGGAAAATTGTTCTTCCGGAACTTGCCCAAATTGTTCGTGCAGAAGAAGTAAGAAGAGAAAAAGAACTCAACTACACAGTCATGAGCGAGGAAGAATATGAATTTAGAAAAAGACGCAAAGACCCTTTTATATTAGGTATATTAGGAAAATCCAAAGTTATTCTTATCGGCGATGAGGAGGAGATGCTGACCTAATGGCGCAAAAAGTGATAAAAACAGGTAATAGTCTAGCGGTTGTTATACCCTCAAAGATCACCAAAGTGATGGGCATTAAAAGGGGTGATTCGGTAAAAATCAAATCCATTTCCGAACGGGCCAATATTATACTGTCTTTTCCGAAATTGATGCAGCTACCGCTTTCCCTGGGTCGTATCCAGAAAAAACACTAAATTTCAAATGACAAAATTCACTATTTGGTTTATATTATTTCTGAGTTTAGTAGCCCTCATTATCAATATACCCGATAACCTGCGTCTTAAATTTAGCCTAGGCAAATACAAAATCGATCAAACCATATCCGCTCCAGATATCAATATTAACTTAGGCCCCATCAAATTTTACAAAGAGATAAAGACTCGTTTTGGACTCGATCTTTCTGGTGGGTCGCATTTAGTCCTAGAAGCTGACATGACCAAAATTAACCCCTCCGATAGAGAGCAGGCACTGTCTTCTGCCAAAGAAGTTGTCGAAAGAAGAGTGAATCTCTATGGTCTGACTGAGCCTGTTGTCCAGTCGGCCAAAGTAGGGGATTCATCTAGGATACTAGTAGAATTACCAGGCATAAAAGATGTCGGTCAAGCTATAGATTTGATTGGTAAAACTGCCCAACTTACTTTTTACGAAGAATCTAGCGATGCTGCCAATCTAGCCACCTCCTCATCACTCATGAATATTTGGACCGTACCTACTGCCCTAAGCGGTAAAAATCTAAAAAGATCGGCGGTAACCTTCAATCCCCAGACTGGTAAACCCGAAGTCTCTCTAGAATTCGATACAAAGGGCGCTAAATTATTTGAAGAGATAACACGCAAAAATGCCGGCAAGACAGTAGCCATCTATCTTGACAACGAAATTATCTCAGCACCCAACGTCAAAGAGGCAATAATAGGCGGCAATGCAGTCATCGAGGGTAATTTTACCATCGATGAAGCCAAAAGACTTTCTATCGCCCTCAACGCCGGTGCTCTACCCGTACCGATCAAGGTGATAGAACAAAGAAGTATCGGGGCTACTCTTGGCCAAACATCTATAGAAAAGAGTGTTATAGCCGGAGCAATAGGCCTGACTATAGTTGCCCTGTTTATGTTAGTCAGCTATGGCTGGTTAGGTTTTGTCGCAGATTTAGCACTTATCATTTATGCTCTAGTCGTTTTTGCCTTATTTAAAACCATCCCCATCACTCTTACCCTGGCTGGAATTGCTGGTTTTATACTCTCTATCGGTATGGCCGTTGATGCCAATATACTCATCTTTGAGAGGATGAAAGAAGAAGTAAGATGGGGTAAAGATAAAAAGACAGCCTTGAAACTAGGATTTGACCGAGCATTTCCTTCTATCAGAGATTCCAATCTTTCTTCTCTTATTACTTGCTTCATTTTATATTGGTTTGGCACAGGGATAGTCAGAGGATTTGCCATCACACTAGCAATTGGTATTATTGTTTCGTTATTTAGCGCCATTACTGTAACTAGAACTTTATTGAGACACATTTATAAATGAAAAGTAAATAGTAAATTTCAAATAGCAAATTTACATTTAAAATTTTAAATTTACAATGCAATTTTGCAATTTACTGTTTAAAATTTAAAATAATTATGTTAGATATTATCGGTAAAAAATGGCTCTATTTCCTAATCTCAGGAATAATAATTCTTCCGGGATTGTTATCCCTCCTTCTTTGGGGGCTTAAACCTTCATTAGATTTTACCGGAGGCACATTATTAGAAATCCAAAGTTCAAAGTTCCCTGCCTCGCCGGCAGGCAGGAAAGTTCAAAGTTCAAGTGAAGAAATAAAAAAGATTCTTGGAGAGCAAAATATTGAAGTTAGTTCTATTCAAGCATCAGGTAAAAATACTTATTTACTTCGTTTAAAACCAATTGAGCAAAAGCAAAATACTAAACTCAAAGCTGCTCTACAAAAAAAATATGAAGATATCAAAGAATTGAGGTTTGAAACAGTTGGTCCAACAGTCGGCAAAGAGACTACCCAAAAAGCAACAACCGCAGTAATAATAGCCTCTATTGCTATTGTTGTTTTTATCACCCTTGCTTTTCGACAAATACCCAAACCCTATTCATCGATTAAATTTGGTATTTGTGCTGTTGGGGCACTTATCCATGATGTTTTATTGGTCGTCGGTGTTTTCTCCATACTTGGCCATTTTTATAAAGTAGAAGTTGACAGTCTATTTATTACTGCCCTATTAACAATCATGGGTTTCTCAGTTCATGACACTATTGTTGTGTTTGATAGAATTAGAGAAAATCTGCGGAAGATGGCAGGCCAACCTTTTGCTGAAATTGTCAACGAATCCATCATCCAGACTCTAGTTCGCTCCCTATCTACGTCCCTGACAGTTATATTTACCCTCTCTGCTTTACTTCTTTTTGGCGGAGAGTCAATCAGGTGGTTTGTTGTTGCTCTTTTAATCGGTATCATTTCTGGCACCTATTCTTCCATCTTCAACGCCGCCCCACTTCTAGTAGTTTGGGAAGAGTGGAGCAGGAAAAGAAAAATCCACAATTAGCCTCGCAAGAACCCCGCAAGGGCAGCCCTTGCGAGACTTACACGATCATGCTATAAAAGCT
>JACQJU010000024.1 GCA_016204905.1 Candidatus Gottesmanbacteria bacterium
AAAACTTTATTAAGTAACCATGGCAGAGTTATTTTTAACCGCATAAGATATAGAGAATCTAAAGAAGATATTGATAAATTTATTAAATAACTTAAAACTATCTACCCAGAAGTTTCTATCATAAAACCCCTAGTTAACTATCTCATTATCTGTAGATAAACTTTTATGGTAAAATATACTGTTTACCATGTTTAAATTCCTATCTAAATTCTTAGATGCCAATGAAAAAGAATTAGCCTCAATCAGGCCTATTGTTGAGCAAATTAATTCTCTTGAGGGTGATGTATCCAAATTAAAAGTCGCCGATTTTAAAAAAAAGACTCTAGAATTTAAAGAGAGACTATCTCATGAAGAAAGTTTAGATGATATTTTACCCGAGGCTTATGGATTAGTTAGAGAAGCTGCCAAGCGTACCATTGGCGAGCGCCATTTCGATGTCCAACTTATTGCGGCAATAGTACTTCATAGAGGAGGTGTCGCTGAGCAAAAAACAGGTGAAGGCAAAACACTATCTTCTATCCCAGCTTTATATTTGAACGCTTTGACTGGCAAAGGAGTTCATCTAGTGACGGTCAATGATTATCTGGCTCGTCGTGATGCTGGTTGGATGGGCCCAATCTTTTATCTTTTAGGCCTTTCCGTTTCCGCTATTATTCATGACCAATCATTTCTTTATGACCCGGAATATGTAGACAAATCTGCAACTGATAGTAGACTCAGACACTTAAAACCAATTACTCGCAAAGATGCCTACCTTGCTGATATTACTTATGGTATCAATTCCGAATTTGGCTTTGATTATCTCAGGGATAATATGGTATCTGATATTTCTCACGCATCTCAGCGCGGTTTTCACTACGCCGTAGTTGACGAGGTAGATAGCGTACTTATAGATGAAGCCCGAACTCCGCATATTATTTCAGCTCCAGATACGGAGCCCACCAAAAAATACTATGATTATGCCAGGATCGTAGAGAGGATCACTACAGACCCCAAAAACTTCATTGTCGACGAAAAGATGCATACTGCCCACCTTACCGAAGAGGGAATACTCAAAGTAGAACAACTCTTAGGTGTCGCCAATCTCTACGAAAAGGATTTCGAAACAGTACATCATATCGAAGCCGCCCTCAAAGCCAAATCTCTTTTTCATATCGATAAAGAATATGTCGTCAAAGATGGACAAGTAATAATAGTGGATGAATTCACCGGTAGACTTCTTACTGGAAGGCGTTTTTCTGAAGGCTTGCACCAAGCAATCGAAGCCAAAGAAGGCGTTGCTATCCAACAAGAATCAAGAACACTAGCTACGATATCTCTCCAGAACTATTTTCGGACCTATGAAAAACTAGCCGGTATGACCGGTACAGCAGCCACAGAAGCCGAAGAATTCCACAAAATATACAAACTAGATGTGATCGTTATACCAACTCACAAACCAATGATCAGACTTGATCATTCAGATAGCGTCTACAAAACAAGCGATGCCAAATTCGAAGCCGTAAGTCGTGATATCGAAGATTGTTATAAACGTGGCCAACCAGTTCTTGTAGGCACTACTTCAATCGAAAAGAATGAATATCTATCAGAGCTTCTGAGAAGAAAGGGTATACCTCACCAGATGCTCAACGCCAAAAATCATGTTAGTGAAGCAGCTATCATCGCCCAAGCCGGCAAAAGGAAAGCTGTCACTGTTGCTACCAATATGGCCGGACGCGGCGTTGACATCATCCTTGGGGGCACCAAACCAGAAAAAGGCCAACTGCCTGACAAAGAATATAAAAAATCGTTATTAGACTGGGAAAAAGAGCATGAAGAAGTCATCAAATTTGGCGGTCTTCATGTGATAGGCACAGAGCGACACGAATCTCGAAGAATTGATAATCAGTTAAGAGGCCGATCCGGCAGGCAAGGGGACCCCGGTTCTTCTAGATTTTATGTAGCCTTAAACGATGATATTATGCGCCTCTTTGGTGGTGATCAAGTAGCCAGACTGATGACTATTTTCAAGCTTCCCGAGGATGTTCCATTGGAACACCCTATGGTTTCCAAAGCCATAGAACAGGCACAAGTCAAAGTAGAAGGTTTTCATTTCGATACCCGCAAACACCTAGTAGAATATGATGACGTTTTAAATAAACAGAGAGATATTATTTATAAATTAAGAAGGAAAATATTAGAAGGTCAAGATCTAAAAGATATGATCACCCAAAGACTTATGGATCGGGCTCGTCTAATAGGCCAAATGCATGCTGATTCTACAAATGACCAAGAAAAGGAAAAGATATTAGCAGAATTTACTTCTATGGTACCTTTTGATCCTGATTCTCAAAAAAAATTATTAACCCAATTAGGTCATTATCATAGTCCAGAACAAATTACAGAATTTCTGTCTAAACTAATTGCCGATGTATATAGCCAGAAAGAAAAACAATTAACTCCCGAAATGATGCGCCAAATAGAAAAATGGGTAGCATTATCAGTAGTTGATAATTTTTGGATGGATCATCTCGATGCTATCGATGATCTTCGCGAAGGCATTGGACTCAGAGGTTACGGACAAAGAGATCCACTAGTAGAATACAAAAATGAAGCCTACAATATGTTTGAAAAGTTAGTCTCTGGCATAGATTACGAAATCACCCAAAGAATATTTAGAGTCCAAGTCCAACTAGCTCCCGACCTGCCTGCCGGCAGGCAAGGCCAAATGCCAGTATTACAAAAACAACAAGAAACTCCAATTCAAAAAGTTGCCCAACAATCTAACAATTTAGCGATGAAACAATTTAACAATTCTACCAAAAAACTCGGCCGCAACGACCCCTGCTGGTGCGGTAGCGGCAAAAAGTGGAAGAAGTGTCACTACCCTGCACTTTCAGCTTGATATAACTGTCTAAGCCTCCATCTTTTGCGCTGCACAGAAAAGTTTACCAGCCATAGAAAATTTGTAAAATCCATCAGTTTTACGTACCGAATAATCCTGTTCTTGAATTTCATTTATGAAAGTGCTTATACTTAACTTAATTAGCCCATTGGCTTGCAAATGAAATAAAATGATAAAAAATCTGCCTAAGATTCTATCTTATCTCGGAATCGCCAGTATCTTCATACTTCTTTTAGGGGATTATCTCTTTTTTTGGTATCTAAAACAGCCATTTAGCAATGTACGGGCCTCGCTTTATTGGAAAATAGATGGACTTCTTGAAAATGGTATAGCAATACTCATTTTCCCCGCTTCGTATTGGCTATTTCGTCTGTTAAAACTTTCTCAATTAGATTTCAAAATAAAAGTTTTGTTCTATATCTTGTGTAGCTTCATTGTGCCGTTTGCGTTTTTTCACGCATTTCCATCACTACCTGGGCAACTCTCATTTGATTATAGGAGTTTTTCAATAATAGCTTCCCAGCGTTTATATCTGAAAGTTATTCTTGTTACTTTGGTGATATGTTTCATCTATATACCACTATCCGATATTTTTTCCATACTCAAAAACAAAAACAA
>JACQJU010000026.1 GCA_016204905.1 Candidatus Gottesmanbacteria bacterium
ATATATAATTTATTACCCTGATGATTCGAATCATCAGGTCATAATATATCATGTCTCAAGTTTCACGGCGCTTTCTCAAAAAAGATATCGAAGACAGAATAACCAAGATTCTAGAAGAAGCTCTAGTATCCTGCAGTACTACTTCCGAAGCATCAGAATTTATAGAAGATCTTCTCACTCCCACCGAAAAAATTATGCTTGCAAAAAGATTGGCAATATCTTTCTTACTTATAAAGGGCTACACTTATTCCTCTATCGAATCAACACTAAAAGTGAGTGATTCTACTGTTGGCTTTGTTGCTCTTCAGTTGAAACACAAAGGAACAGGCCTCAGAAAAATAATCCACAAGTTATACAAAAAACAGCAATGGCGAAATTTCTTGGATGACTTAGGCGAGGCTGCGGTAGAAATTTTTGGATCATCAAAACTGGTACATAACAAAAATTTAAAATCCTTTAAATATAACCGCCAAACCCAAAAAGCTCCTTTCTAGGTGTTTACAGTGATGATTCGAATCATCAGGGTTTACTACATCAAAACATATCGCCTATTTTATAACTTATTTCTGGTAAAAACATATCTAAAAAAAATATCCCTTTTGTTGGCAATCAGGCAGAAATTAGTTATAATAAATGTATAGGTCCGTAGTGAAATGGCATCACAAGGGTCTCCAAAACCCTTATTCCGCGTCCGAATCGCGGCGGACCTGCAAATTTTTCAGTGCGACTCCACCTCTGGCCCTGCCACATAACTCTATTAACCTCCCATCTTTTCCATGCTACCATATATATATGACAGATGTAGGGAGAGAAGGAAACAACTTTCATTTACATAACGTCACAGATTTTGTTACTTCAGACATATCCTCATTTGATTCACTTCAGGGAAATGAACACGAATCCGGTATAAAATACCTTTCTTCAATCGCTCAAGCTTTGGAAAAAACCAAATTAATGCCAACTGAAAGTGAAGGAACATACTTAAGAATATACCACCCTTTAGATAACCAAGATAAACCCCTGCCTATTGCTATAAAAGTAATTGATACCAAAGTAATTTTGAGAACTTTCGAAGAACTATTGGTGAAAAAGTAAGCGATGAAGAACTAGAAGAAGTACTAAAAAATGACGCTTTTATTAAATTTGCTAACCGACAACAAAAACCGCAACTAAGCGATTTATCACCTGATGAACGTGCATTTTTAGCTCTTGCCTGGGAACACACTCAGTATCAGAAATTATACTCGCCATACATATTACCTGCTCTGTTTGCAGCATATACGCCCCAAAACGATATTGTTGATCCAATTCCCTTCGATCCAGAATATATTGTAGATGCAGCTCTCATGGAAGATCAAAGAAAACTAGGAATTGAATTTAGTGAGGACAACTACCGTATTGTTGCAAAACATGGAGAAACAGCCTTTGCCATGATACAAAACTACGAAAATCTTGGTCGATCTGTATTTCATGTCGATCCGAATACATTAACCCCTGATCAGAAATTGCAATTATCTCAATTTGCTGATTGTATGGAAGAAGTTCATCAAGCCACGGGTTATTATCCAGATGAATCAATGAGCAGACGTAACTCTGGTAATCTGCGCTTCACTCAAGATAAGAGACTAGTCTTAGTTGACACAAATCATATTCTGAGAGATTCCTTAGGAAATCTTACAATGAAACCTTTGACAGACAAGCTACGAACCATCGCAAGTACAAATGTTCCCTAATAACAATGTCCTAAACTCAGAAAATATATAAATACATTCCATCCGAAGTTTATCCACCAATACCGCCAACATTTTTCCACTTCCCCAAACTATTTCTTTCTTTCTCTTCTCCTGATAAACTATGGTATGTATGCAAATAGCCCCTTTTACCCAAAAAGATCACAAAAAAGTAGCAGATTTTTGGGCTTCAATATTCGCAGAATTAGGTTGGACACCAAATCCTCGCGACGGTTTTGATGATATCCCTGCCTATTTTCATCTCCCGGAAGGATTTATGCTTCTGGTGAAACAGGACGGGAAAATAGTCGGCTGTGGCGGCATCAAACCTATGACCACTACCACAGGTATTATCAAACGATTTTATATCTCGCCCCACCACCGAGGAACAGGTGTTGCCGCTAAACTCTTAGACAAATTGATTGACCAAAGCCAATCAAGAGGTTTCTCCCGACTTGTGCTAGACGTCTCGCATACCAACACCAGAGCAGCAAGATTTTACGAAAAACATGGCTTTACGAAATACGCTCAAGAACCTGTCGTAGGTTGGGAGCAGACATCTTCCCCGGATAAGTTTTTCTATTATCAACGTGATATTTGATGAGGCTCACTTATATTCCTCTAGAGGTACAACTTTTACGCCATTAATTTTGGATTGGTGTTTGGGGTTATCAGTAACTAAAACTGCCTCTTCTTGTTTTGCTAGGGCTACAAAAGATGCATCGTAATAGGTAAATTTTTTATCGCCTGTTAACCTTACCTCGTATGCCATTTGATAAGTCAGGTAAGCTAAGTTAATAGTCTCAGTAATAAACTCCACCGGAAGACTTGAGATTGTTTCCAAATTTTGATAGGCCTGATTCACGTCTATACCCTTTTTAAGTATTGCGTTTCCCAATTCATATTTAGCAAGTTCTGGAGCTAACAGAATTACTTTACCATCTTTAACATCCGAAAGAATTTGATTCGCATTTTCCACATACAATTCATTATCTTGATTTACCCACTTAAGCATCACCGAACTATCCACTACTAATTTTTTCATATCTATCTACGTGTTTCTCTATCCTTAGCTATAAATTTTGAAAGGCTACCTTTATATTTGCCTTTATAGGAACGGGCTAAATTTATCTTCCTCCATAATTCATCCCAATCAACCTTATTTTTCTTTGCCGAATAAGGTCGAACAATAATCTCATCCGGTTTCATTTGAGTCACAGTTACTACTGATCCAGGAGCCACCCACGAAACCTTTTCTCTTATTCCATCAGGTATGGTCAATTGCCCGCGTTGTCGAATAATTGAAGTTGATTGAATTTGATTGTTCATTCTGAAAATCAGAATATCAGAAAATCAGATTAATGTCAAGCGCTACTCTTTATTCTCCGCTTTTCCAGCTTTTGATTCTGACTATTGCCAAGAAAGAAACAAAACACATGGTATAAAGAGCCACAATTACCGCCGATTCCCTTATATCCCTCACATTCCATATCACTCCAGTATTATCCGTAACTTTGCCCCCGCCGCTTGTGAGAAAGTTCACCACAAAACCCCCAGCAATAGTCAGATAAAATAACACCGCTTGATACCAGTAACTTTTGGGGAAATTATTCCCAAAGGAAATTTTCGCCTTATAAATATAAAAAGTAAAAGCCTGAAAAAATAAATAAACTGTCAGAAACCAACCCAAAAAGTTGCTCAGTGGTAC
>JACQJU010000027.1 GCA_016204905.1 Candidatus Gottesmanbacteria bacterium
AATAAAATAAATAAAAAGAATCCAAATAGAATAATAAAGAAGCGTACCATTTTGTTCATTACATTATTCCAGAAGGAAAAAACTGCCGACTGGAGTATTCGGATCATCTCTGAATATAAAGAAATCTCCTTCTAACTTAGTTCCTATAGGGATATCTTTAAGCAGGATTGGTTTTCCCATCTTCTCACCTTTATTTGAAAATATTGTCTTAAATACTCCTCTATTAGGTGCTTGATTTGTAATTCTAATACTATTGCCATTATCGTCTGTTAAAGTAAAGGTAGACTCGTCTTTGTTAGTGATTTTCCCTCTGACACTGCCTCTCCATTCATAAACAATAGGGTTTGTTAATAGCTCTAAGCTAATAGGTAATTTAGATTCATTAATTTTGGATATAGGTAAAGGAGAGGATGTAGTAATTTCTGTTTTTCCAAAGGGTAAAATAGACCAGGTAATAATTCCCAGCATAAATCCCACAAACAGAGCTGTAATACAAATGAATAATGTTCTATTAAAGAAATTAGATGGTGCTTTTAGGGGTACATCAGGAATTGGTGGTTGAGCAGGTTGGAAATCCATAATAAATAGCTGAAATAACAATATAGCAAAGAAGATTAAAAATCAAGTTGAATTTGGAGGAGTTTAGGGTAATGCAAAGTTAAACCTGTTTTGTAAGGTTTTAAATACATCATCAACAGATACTGTCTTCCAGTCTCTGCCGTCAAGGGTTTGAATTGATTTTATTTTTTTAGTAGCCTCAATCACTTTTTCTTTGCCAGTTCCTTCGATCATACTTACCTGAAAACCAAATCGTTTTGTTCCAGCCTTAATTTCTCCTGTTAATATTTTACCTGAACTATTTAAACTACCTTGTAAAGCGTAGTTTCCAGCGAGCATTTTTGTTGGGATATCAGGATTCTCATATTTCATATTACTACCTTCGATTTGCTTTGGATCGACAACAAATGAATAAACATTAGCAAAGCCCTTTTGATCTCTATCGGTAATAGCATATACCAGGAGTTGATCTGAGTCTTGTCCTTTTTTTGATGGCACAGAAGCTACAAAAAGCCTACCTTCTTTAGTTTGAGTATCTATATTAAAAAGCTCTCCCATAAACACACTATAAATTGGTAGTGGGCTTTTTTCAGGTGGTTTAGGCTTTTCAGTAGGGGTTGGAGTAGCAGTTCTGGTAGAGGTACTAGTGGCAGTTACAGTAGGTGTTTCAGTATTCGTGGGGTTAGCAGTAGGCGTATTGGTTGCTGTATCTACTGGCTTAGATATGGTAAGAGCTGCTATAGCAGTTAAAACAGCAGTAGGAGTGGCAGGTTCTTGAGCACCGGCTACACTTAATGGTTCAGGAATGATAGGGTTTTGCTGCCTACTTTGGCAAGCTGTAAGACCGAAGGTTGTACTAATTACTCGTACAACAAATCTTCTTCTAGTAAAACTCGGCTTATGGATTCTTTTCTCTTGTTCTTGATAACTCATTTTGGAGAAGTTAAGGCAGTGATATTTCGCGTTCGAATTCGTCAACACGCACAGTAGTCCAATTACCACCATAACCGCCTATTACTAGTTTCATCTTTTTGGCAGCTTCGAGCACTTTATCTTTACCAGTACCTATGAAATTTACTTCAAATCGCTGGGTTTCTATTTTTAATTGACCGCCAGGATTAATTTTTGTAGTCAATGTTCCTATTAATGTTTGACTTGACTGATCCCAATTAGCTTCTAAATTAAAAGTTCCTTTTTTCCATTTTGGAAGATTGTCAGTACTGATAGCCTTCATAGTAGTTCCTTGAATAGTTTCTAATTCGAGGGAATATGCCTCAAAGACAGTCTTGTTCTGATACTTGGCATCTCTTGCCATCCAAAACACTACTATTTGTTGGGTCCCATTCTTTTGCGGTATTGAAGCTAGTGTGATCATTCCTTGGGTTCCTGTTTCTTTATTGACAAAATCTCCCATAAAAGCTCCATATTCTGGTAATGGGCTTTTCTCAACTGGCTTAGGGGTTTCAGTAGGGGTTGGAGTAAGAGATGGTTCTGGGGTTGGGGTAAGGGGTGGTTTTGTTGGTTCTGAGGTAAAGGTTGGAGCTATCGTAGGAACAACAGCAGTAGGTGTATCTATTGGTCCAGGTGTAGTAGTAGCAATAGGTGTTTCAGTTGGAACAGGAGTTGAGGTGGCAGGTTCTTGAGCTACAGCCACACTGAGTGGTTCAGGGACGATGGAGGTGCGATATTTAAATATGTTGGCAGCTAAAAAGCCTAAGCTGCCTGTAACACCTGTTGCAGCTCCTATTAATAAAAATCTTCTGCGAGTAACTGGCTGACTATTTAATTTTTCTGGATTAGTCATTTATTGGGCACCTCCTACCACTTTGGTTAATACTTCAACAAGATTATTAAGTACTGGTACAGCTTGTTTACCAAACATAATGCCAGCATAAGCTATTGTTGTGTAAACTAGTAATTGAGCAGGACTCTTAAGGTATTCTGTTATTGGAATATGTCTTTGAGGAGATGTTTCAGGATTAGGCATATAACCTCCTGTCAAAATTTTTACCCCCTTGACTAAAAATGGATAGTAAGGTACCGTTAATATATAACGGTGACTCTTGGAAGGAGCGCTGTTTCTTTTTTTGGTTTTGGTCTG
>JACQJU010000029.1 GCA_016204905.1 Candidatus Gottesmanbacteria bacterium
AACCCTTGGTGCCGAAGGAGGGAGTCGAACCCTAAAAATTTCATAATTTGCTTTAGCAAATTCATGAAATCTTAAGAAAGATTTCAATGAAATTTTTAGGGTAAACCCAATTGTGCCGCGAGAGAGACTCGAACACTCACGGTGCTTGCGCACCACGAGTTTTTGACCCGCCTGCCAAAGCTAGTGCCAAAGGTGGGACTCGAACCCACACGGTACTTGCATACCACGAGTTTTTGAGACTCGCCTGTCTACCAATTCCAGCACTTTGGCATTGCGGGCAGGGACCTACGCGTCTGCCATTCCGCCACTTGCCCTCTGTAATTATATTTTGTTACAATCATCAGGTCAACCTGCCCGCCGGCGGGCAGATTTCGCTGATATGAATTTTTCCATTAAAACAACGTCTCCATCTCAAGCCCAAGTAGATCTATTAATTTTGTATTCTTGGAGGGGAGAAAAAGCGGAAACTTTGGTTCCCAATAATCTCAAGTTACAATCGTCCATAAAAGAAGCAATGACGCGAGAGCAATTTAGGGGTGATGAAGGTGAATATGTTGATATATATACAAAAGGTGAGATTGAAGCGTATAAGATATTAGTTGTTGGATTGGGTAAAGAAGAGGATTTTGACCTTTATAAACTGAGAAAAAGTATCGCAGCGGCTACAAAAAAGGCGAAGCAATTTAAAGTAAAGAAGTTGGCTTTTGTACCCCATAATAGTTGGTATAAAAAATTTGAGCCTGAGTTGGTTGGTCAGAGTATGGTTGAGGGAGTAGTCTTGGGTGGTTATAAATTTTTGAAATATAAGGGTAAAGAAGAGAAAGAAAAAAATATTGAATTGGAAGATATTATGTTTCTCGTGACACCCAATAAAGTGGCTGGTATGGAAAAAGGATTGGGAATAGGGAAAATATTTTCAGCAGCTACTATCTTTGCCCGGGATTTGATCAACGAACCAGCAGCGGTAACAACACCGACATATTTAGCGAAAATAGCTCTAGATTTAGGAAAAAAGGCAGCCGGGCAGATCAAAGTCAAGATACTGGAAAAAGAGGAAGTAGCAAAAATGGGTATGGGAGCTTTTTTGGGAGTAGCTCAGGGTTCGGAAGAGCCGCCCAAATTTATAGTATTGCATACTAAACCTGCAGGGGCACGGGAAAAAGTAGTAGTAGTAGGTAAAGGGATAACGTTTGATACCGGAGGGTTATCGTTGAAACCTGCCGAACATATGATGACGATGAAAATGGATATGTCCGGGGCGGCTACCGTTTTGGCTTTATTTGCTGGGCTTACGCATCTTAAACCAAAAGTAGAAGTCGTGGGTGTCATAGCAGCCTGTGAGAATATGCCGTCGGGTAAAGCGGTCAAACCAGGTGACATATTGACTGCTATGAATGGTAAGACGATAGAAGTTCTAAATACTGATGCTGAGGGTAGACTGACATTGGCAGATGGACTGTCTTATGCTGTTGGGCAAAAACCGCAAGCAATAATAGACCTGGCAACTTTGACGGGGGCATGTATGGTAGCACTAGGGCAGGAAATAGCCGGTATGTGGGGAAATGATGAAAAACTGAATGATAAAGTCAAAAAGGCTTCGGAAGTAGTAGGCGAGAAACTATGGCATATGCCTCTCGAGAAAGAATATAAACCGCTTATAAAAAGTGATATAGCGGATATCAAAAATATACAAACAGGGAAATATGGTGGGGCAATCACAGCGGCTCTATTTTTGGAAGAATTTGTCGATAAAATTCCCTGGGTACATCTGGATATTGCTGGTCCAGCATATGAAGAGAGCGAAACTACGTTGGTACCCAAAGGTGGTGCGGGCTATGGTGTCCGGACAATACTTCAATATCTACTTGACTTAGGCAAATAAAAGTTAGACGATAGATGATAGAAGATAGAGAATAGTTTTCTACCACTACCTTCTAACTTCTACCTTCTAACTTCTAAATAATATGTCTTCTTATTTAGCGGTACTGAAAAATAGCTATTTTTTACATCTTTGGTTGGGACAAATCACCTCTCAAATAGCAGTAAACATGCTAGCTTTTATACTCCTTATAAGAGTCTATCAGAATACAATGTCTAATATTGCTGTATCGGGAATGATTCTAGCTATTGGAATACCGGCAATAGTGGTCGGAATATTGGCCGGGGGGATTGTAGATCAGGTAGACAAAAGGTTGGTACTCATTTATTGTAATATACTAAGAGCTCTTGTATTGGTTTTGTTTTATTGGTTTTCTAGCTCACTAGCTTTTATCTATTTGCTGGGGTTTGTCTTTTCGATCATAACTCAATTTTTTGTACCTGCTGAAGCTCCATCCATACCGACAATAGTCAAAAATACTGATTTACTTACTGCTAATTCTCTTTTTACATTTAGTCTCTATGTAGCTACTATTATAGGTTTTGTACTCTCAGGTCCGGCGCTTCGGTTGTTTGGTAACAATAATATCTATATATTTTTGGCAGGGCTTATGGGGCTATCAGCAATGTTAGTGATGAAATTGCCGAAAGATAAGAAGAAAAATAATGTGTTAAATTTAACTTGGGCAAAGATGATAGCAGACGGGCGTGATGGTATAAGGTTTATAAGGAAGAATAAAAGGATAGAACAGAGTTTATTTCTTCTGACGTTTACACAAGCGCTGATTGCTATCCTTGCTTCTTTAGCGCCAGGTTTTGCTGATAAGACTCTTGCGATAGTTCTTGAAGATTCTTCATATCTAGTCATGGGTCCTGCAGCAGTTGGGTTAATATTGGGTTCTTTGGTGATTGGCGCGTGGGGCAAATTTTTTTTGAAAAGGATACTCATATTGGTGGGGATCATGGGAACAGGATTAACTTTATTGCTGTTATCTTTTCTGGTGAGAGTCAGTCACCAATCTTATTTGAGTTTTTATATTGGTAATTTGCCGCTAGGTGGTCTTGAGGCGGCGATTATCATATTGGTGTTTTTGGGATTTACTAATTCTTTGGTGAGTGTACCGGCTAATACAGTGCTTCAGGAAGATACGCAGGGAGATATCAGGGGTCGAGTATATGGAGCATTGACTTCTCTAACTGGTGGGGCTGCTATTTTGCCAGTATTACTTTCGGGGATACTGGCTGATACGATAGGTATAGGAAAAACGCTCTTTATAATAGGTATAGGTGTTTTGTTATTTGGTTTTTATAGAGTCTTGAAACTACCAACTACCTCATTTAATATAGAGAAGTGATAAGAAGACAATTAGATAATTAGACAATTAGTTAATTAGTCAATTAGTCAATTAGACAATTAGAAAGTAGATACATTACATAATAATGAAACCGATACTTGCCGATATTGGTCCTTTTCATGTTTTTAGCTATGGACTCTTTTTATCATTGTCTTTTCTGATATCTTCATTTGTGATTTGGAAATATGGTCGGGAAGAGTTGATAGAAGAAGAGCTCATGGATACGTATGTTTATACTAGTTTGGTAGCGCTACTTTTTAGTCGGGTATTTTATATCCTTTTTCATTTCAACGAGTTTGGGGGAAATATTTTGAAATATATAATAGTCAGGGAAAATCCTGGACTTTCTATAATAGGTGGATTACTTGGTGGGGTAGCATTTCTGTTTTACTATACAAAAAGAAGAAAAATAAATACATACAAGGTAGCTGATATTTTTGCTTTGACTGCGAGTTTAGGACTGTCTCTAGTTTCTGTGGGGGAATTTTTGGGTGGAGCGACATTTGGGCGGGAAACAAATTTACCCTGGGGGGTCCAAGTGGCGGGAGTACTGGGTAAGCGTCACCCGACGGAATTGTATGGTTTTATACTTTTTCTTATTCTTTTTATGGTACTTAGGTTTCTTTACAAAAAAAGGTTTTATAAAAAAGAAGGGTATTTATCACTGGTTTTTTTGGTAGGATATTCGTTGATTGTTTTCCTACTTGAAATCTTTAAGGTTGGATCAGTATACTTATATGACAGAATCAGTTTAAATCAAGTATTTGCTATTGGTATACTAATCATTTCTAGTATTCCTTTCGTTTGGAAATTAATAAACAAGAGCAGAAAATAATATGAAACTATCAGCGCAAGCTTTGGATAAAATAAAGCGACAATTGAATGAAGAGGAAAAAAGGGTCAGTCTAAATCTAGAATCACTAAAAAAGCAAGATCCTTTTTCTGACCCGGATAGGTTGATAGACAATGCGGCTTCTGATGCTGAGGCAAATGAAGAAACTTCTCATGATAGGGTAGAGGCGATAGAGAAACAGTTGCAGTTCCAACTGGAAGATATCCAAAAAGCACTTGGTCGGATCAAAGATGGCAAATATGGTATATGCCAAAATTGTGGCAATATGATTGAGGAAGATAGATTGGCGGCTAAGCCCACTGCACTCTACTGTATGGATTGTGAGAAGAGATTGGAGAGATAGATGCTAATGACCAGTGACTAGTGATAGGTGGCTGGTCATTGGTCACTAGTAACTAGTTAAAATGGATATCCCGATAATATTTGAAGATGATTCTCTGATGGTTATTGATAAACCGCCCGGTATGGTAGTGAATAAGGCTGATAGTGTAAGAGAGGAGACAGTGCAGGGGTGGGCGGAGAAGAGAATGAAAGTAGAAAAAGTAGATAAGGTAGAGAAAGTAGAAAAAGAATCTACCAATTCTACTTATTCTACTTCATCTACCTTTTCCCAAAGAGCGGGGATAGCGCATAGGTTGGATAAAGAGACGTCGGGTGTTCTAGTAATAGCCAAAACTCCACAATCTTTTGAAAATCTCCAAGCTCAATTTAAAAATAGAGAAGTGACTAAGCGCTATCTAACGTTGGTCCATGGAAAGGTAGGAGGGTCTGGCAAAATTATAGCATCTGTGGGTAGACTTCCTTGGAACCGAGAGAGATTTGGAGTGCTTCCGGGCGGTAGGGAGGCGGTTACCTCTTTTAAGTTACTTAGGTTACTTGGGTCACTTAAGGGGGAGATCTTTTCTTTACTGGAAGTTACTCCTCATACCGGACGTACTCATCAGATCCGCATTCATCTCAAATATAGCGGGCATAGTATAGTTGCTGATCATTTTTATGCTGGTAGAAAAGTATATCGGCAAGACTTGAAGTTTTGTCCGCGGCTTTTTTTACATGCTACATATCTCAAAATAAAGCATCCCCTAAGTGGTGAATGGAGTGAATTTGAAAGTCCACTTCCGCCAGATTTAGAAGCGACGTTGAAGAAACTGGTGTAGTTCCCTTAGCTTCCCAGCTTCGTATAAGTCTTTTTTCAGAGACGTTCGGCGACCAGAATCTTAAAAACGTTGGTTTTTATCCTTCCTCACTCAATGAAGCCCTGCCACCGGAAGATAATATAGGTCATATAGGTTTCTTACGGCAGGTCTTCAAAGCTCTTCAAAAAGCTTATACTTCGCTGTGAAGCTAAAGATTCACGGCATATGCCACCTGCTGTAAAAATTTGTTAATATATATTTATGGGTATAGTTTATGGGCTAGTTCTGATACTTATCGCGGCGTTTGTCGGAGGTGTTTTGGCCTACAAATTTCGACTGCCACTTCTGGTGGGTTATTTGGCAACTGGCGTCATATTTTCTTGGGTTTTTGAACAATATGGTTGGGCTTCCTATATAGAGAGTATTGCAGCAATAGGGGTGGCTCTACTCATGTTTACGCTAGGTATAGAATTTTCTCTAAAAAAGCTAAAGAAGATAGGCGAAATAGTGCTGATAGGTAGTTTTGTACAAATTTTCCTGACAATTATATGTGGAATATTGGTATTTCCCATATTTGGTTTTGATTTCTACAATAGTCTTTTTTTGGGAGCTGTTTTTTCTCTTTCCTCAACCGCAGTAGTTGTCAAAATATTGACTGATAAAGGCCAATTGGATACTCTTTCTGGTGAAATAACGGTGGGCTGGTTATTGGTGCAGGATTTGGCTACTTTGCCTTTCATATTCTTATTACCGTCTCTTGGGGCCATTTTTAATGGTAGCACGGGAGCATTGTGGGGAGTCCTGTCGCTTCTTCGGGCGGTTTCTGTCATTAGTGTTTCTTTGATAGTTATATTGTTTCTAGGTAGGCGACTGATACCTTGGTTTTTGGATAAAATTGCGGCAACGGGAGTGAGGGAATTACTTTTGGTAGCGGTTGTTGCACTTTGTCTTCTTTCGGCGACGATTGCTTCTTATTTTGGTTTTTCTTTTGCGCTAGGGGCTTTTGTGGCAGGCATGCTGATTGCATCGACGTCTGAAAATTTTGCGATCTTTTCTGAGGTAAGACCGCTTAGGGATATTTTTTCAGTTATATTTTTTGTTTCGCTGGGATTTTTGGTTAACCCCGTTTTTATACTTGAGCATATCGTCTTTATCTTATTTCTTACATTTTTGGTGATGGTGCTTAAATTCTCTATAAGTAGTTTGTTAGTTCTCTTTCTAGGCTACCATACAAAAATAGCCTTTAGAGTAGGAGTATCTCTGATTTCGGTAGGTGAGTTTGCTTTCATATTGGCTCAGTTAGGAATGTCTCAAAAACTTATAACTGAGACAACATATATGACAATATTGTCTGTTGCGATGTTTTCATTGGCTATATCGACGCCTATTTTGGTTCATGTGGATTTCATCTATAGAAATTTAAGAAAATTTTTGAAGGAAGTAGTGCCGGTGACAAATTCAATCTTCCGGAGATTTAATCATCAGGATGAGAGCAGACGGCTAGACCTAGAGAATCATGCTGTAGTTTTGGGTCATGGTAGAGTAGGAAAGTATGTTTCCAAAGCATTATTTGCCGCAAATATACCTTATGTGGTCGTTGATTATAATAATCATATTGTCAAGAATCTACGTACAACCGGGATACCCGTAATATATGGTGATCCATCAGAGTTGGATGTGCTGGCGGTGGCCAATATACAACAAGCTCGAACTGTCATAATCGCTATACCAGACAGAATGGCCACAGAGATGATTGTAAGTAATGCTAAGATGCTGAACCCCAATATCGTCATAATTTGCCGTACTCATCAAGAAGACGATCAGAAAAGATTAAAGAGCTTGGGCGTAGATGAGGTAGTGCAACCTGAATTTGAAGCTGCAATCTCTATAGTGGAGAAATTATTACTACTATTTAATACTCAGATGCCTAAGATAAAGGAAAAAATAGAATATCTTCAGATAGAACATAACAAGCTATAAAAATTATGATAGAAGGCGCAGTGGATTCTTTGGTACCTAATGAAGAAGTATTGGGAAGCTTTGATCATAATCAATACAAAAAGGTTATATCGGCATTTTCTTTCGGAGGAGATGGTCAAGTAGTTACTGATGGTAGTGTAAGACAATCATTGGATCAAATTAGAGGGGGAAGAATAATATTGGGAGAGTCTTTAAGAGAAAGTGAGTTGGTGGATTCTACACTGAATTCATTACTTGAACTTGAAAGCATGCGTTTTGGTTTGGGAATAAAAAGCAGTTTGGGGTCTGAAGCTAATGCATTGGGATGTGACTTGGTATATGAAAATTTGCAGCAGATAGAAAGCTCTTTAGATCTGGCTAAACCAGAACGTTACCAATTGGCTATGGAAACTGTTACTAAATTGTTGAATATGGGGAGGACTACAAGTCAACGCGAATCAGCTATAGATTTTTTGATAAGATACTTTCAAGATGGTTTACGTACAGCAGATGCCCAAGATGTCCAAGAACCAGTCTACACTAGTTATCCATCCATAGCTGATTCAATCCTTAGTAATGGACGACGTGATCAAGTAGAGGCGGCCATAGGTATGCTTGAGCAAGCAGTGTTGGAACCCGAGACGCATCAACGGGCTTTGGATGTGGTTAGTCGTAATGTGGGTCGATATGTAGATGAGGAAATAAAAAGAGAGTTAAAAGAGCGAATTATAAGAAGAGAATTAGAAAACCTCGATTTAGATTATGATGATTTAGCATTCGCTTGGGCTGGAGAAACAGGAAAACTTTTAGATTATTGCGATGAGAGAAATCTTCCGTTACTATTTTCTCTTGAGTCTTCACATAAAGGTATCTGTCGTACTTTAATTGACGAATTTGGAATCAAAAATTTTGGGCGGTTTACCAAAGAAATGTTGGTAGATCTTTTTGAACAAAGAAACAATAGAGAACTTCCTTATGGTGTATTACTTGCATCCCAAAGTGATCATAGTGGAGACATTTATGCCACTATTGGTCAATTAGATAACTCTTATAAACAATTAAAAGCACTAGGTTTTGGGCTAAGAATTTATGAATGTGCAAGTAAAATAGATATTGCCAGAGCCTTTTTAAAGTCGGCAAAACGCTACGGAAAAGATAATAAAATATGTTTTGTGATGGTAGATGGCCATGGGACTCCAGAGAAAATAGTGCTAGGCTGGCCAAAAGATGGCGGCCAAGTCTTAATAGATAAGACCACAGCCTTAAATGAGATAAATAAAGCCGATCTAGAAGGCACTGGAACTCAGCGAATATCAGAGTTTTTGACGGATGACGCTCCTATAATTCTCAATGCATGTTTAACAGGAGTAGACGATGGTTTAGCTCAAACTATGTCATCTAAATATCAGAATAGGAAATTTCATGCTACTGCGGGTTCAACTACGATAGATGTGGTGGAAATAGAAAAAGATGAGGAGGATAAATTGCTATTTAAAATCAGATATATGCAGGATGGTATAGCAAGGACATACTTGAATGGAGAACAAATAAACTAGCTCTATATGTTATAATTTATATATGGCTAATTTTGGAGGATTTTACAAAGGCGATAAAAAAAAGCCGAAAAAAGTAACTCTAGAGAAGAAAGCTGTCATACTTTCGTCTCAAAAGAGTTTCGTACTTCCTAAGATAGAGATCATATCTAAAGGGAAAAGAGAAGAGAAGTGAGACGACGTCTGCCCCAAAAAAAGAAAAGCAAGAAGCTCCTTTGGCTTCTTATTTTTATTTTTATACTAATAATATTGGGTGTTATTTGGTGGCCGGATATATGGGGTAGCCGCAGGTGGGATGGGCAGAGGAGATTTAATATAGTCTATAGTACAGACCCGGTAGTGTTGGTATCGTTTGAGGGAGAGGAAGAAGAAGCAACTGTAGTGGTTGTACCTGAGTCTTCCTATATGCGAGTACCTAGGGGCTATGGCACCTATAAAGCCGAAAGTGTCTATGATCTGGGAGAGTTAGACTCAAAGGTAGGCGGAGGTCTGTTGATATCAGAGACTGTCCAATCAGTTTTTGGCGTGCCTATAGATGGTTATATTAAACTAGAAGAAAAATCTCTAGGAGGGGGAAATATAGATTATCAAAGGCTAAAAAGTAAACTTTTTAATCTGAAAATCATATCCAAAGTTACAGAAGGTAAGACCAATTTGACATTGCCGGAAGTAATAAGATTTTATCTCGGGATGAATAGATTGCGTAGTGATCAGGTAGATATTATAGATTTAGAAAAGGCAAATATTTTAGATGATATCAAATTGCCAGATTCATCCGTAGTAGGTCAAATAGACTCAGATAGACTAGATAAACAACTGGCTGGGGCATTTGCAGAGAAAGAGATGTTAAAGGAAAATCTATCAATAGCAATAGAAAATGGTACTAGTGTAGGAGGGGTGGCTGGGCAGATAGCCAGATTGATAGGGAATATGGGGGGCAAAGTAGTGGATATTGGAAATACCGAAGGAAAAGAGGAGGGAAGATGTAAAATAATGAGTAATGTGGATACTACTACTTATACCGTAAAAAGATTGGCGCAGGTTTTCAGATGTGTTACTGACAAAAAAGCGGATGAGGGTATAAGTGATATTTCAATTATATTGGGAAGGGAATTTATAGAATGATTATTTTTGTCGGAGCCATAATAATACTAATAGTCTCGTTGTTTTTGGCTATCCGGGCATTGTCTGAGCTGGATACACCGCCTGAAGTAAAAAAGCTGATTGGCGAGAGGAAAAATAATATATCAGGGGTGATAGTATTTTTCAAAAAGAAAATAGTTCATTATACTGGTTAGGTACGATTATTTAGGAACGAGCCCTTAGCTAAATGCTTCTTCTTTATCGTTATCTTCTTCATCGCTAATTATTTCTTTATGAAGTGATGCTTGATAATCAGATAATTGCGGTATAAACGAAGGTTGATTTCTAAATTTAAATCCTCTACTTATTTCTTTTACAAAAATTGTTAATTGGTTTTTGGAAATATTTTTGATAAATACAGAATAAATATTACCTGCTTTGAGACATCTAATAAGTCGATAAGAAATATCATCTGGCAGTGCTCCTAAATAAGTTTTATCTTTTTCTCTTATTTCGACAGTGTGCTTTTTGGGGTGGAGAAAGACCTCTGTACCGATAGTAACCTGAGAAAGACGGGAAAATGGAGCGATATTTATGAGCGATATAGTTTTGGTTTTGCCCGGTTCTTCTAGGAAAAAAGATGGGTGGAGAGGAGAGACTGTCTTTAGCTCAATATTGGCTTTTTTAAAGCTGCTTAATCTCAAAAGATTTTTTTTGGCAATCTGATTATAATTATCTATGCTGATTACTTTTTTGTAGAATCGCTTGGCTTCTTTTAGCTTTCCTAGTTGAAGGTGGGCGTAGGCAAGGCGATTTAAGGCTTCGGTATCCTGGGGATTTTTGTCCAGTAAATCTTTGTTCAGTTTGACAGCCTCTTTCCAATTATTTAAAAGAGCGGCATTGATAGCTTGGGCAGTAAAATTGATATCAGACATTGTGAAATTTTGTAGTAGTTTAAAATGAGGTTTGAGAAAAGTCAATAGGAGAGATATAATGGAGAGCTAATTAGTTAATTAGTTAGTTAGTCAATTAGTAAAATAGTAAAAATAGTAAAAAATTTATCTCTAATTAACTAATTATCTAACTGTCTAATTAACTACCATGTCGGGACATTCGAAATGGTCAAAAGTTAAACATCAAAAAGAATCCACGGATGCAGCCAAGGGTAAAATCTTTACCAAGATGGCGGGATCAATCATCATAGCCGTCAAAGAGGGTGGAGGAATGACCGATCCGGCTTCTAATTTCCGACTGAGACTAGCGATTGAAAAAGCAAGAAGTGCCAATATGCCCAAAGAAAATATAGAAAGGGCAATAGAAAAAGGAAAAGGTCATATAGGGGAGGGGGGACTAGAGAGAGTGGTCTATGAGGCGATTGGCCCGGGAAAGATAGGAATAATAATCGAGGCGGCTACTGATAACCATCAAAGAACTACGGCTGAAGTAAAAAATATTTTGGATAGGGGTGGGGGAGTGTTGGCTGCTCAGGGAGCCTTTTCTTATCTTTTCAAATATTTGGGAGAGATAATTATTCCCAAAGGAACAAAAAGTTTTGATGATCTGATGAGTAGATTGCTAGAAATAGGAGGGGAAGACCTAGAAGAGGGGGAGGGAAAATATAAGATCTATACTCTAGCAGGGGATTTGCATAAAGTAAAGGAAGTCTTAGAAAAAGATGGTCTACAAATTTTATCCGCCGAATTGATTTATAAACCAATATTGAATATGAATCTAACAGAAGAGGAGAACAAAAAGGCTAGAGAACTGATACGAAAGTTGGAAGAATCTGCTGATGTATTGAAAGTATACTCAAATCTTTCTCTATGAAGCGAGTACCGCTCAAAAGACTTATCCGGACGTATAGCAGGAAAATTAGATTTGAAAAAAGAGAACGTTTTGCAGTGGTGACACTACTTTTATCTCTTGGATTGATACTCACACAGATCATATGGACTGATTTTCGCTTTAGCGCTGCAATAGTTATCACTATTCTTACCTACCCCTTGTGTGTCTGGGCGATAAAAGAAGACATCGGTGGGAGTGAGTGGTTGACACTTTTTATACTTCCTGTTTTGTTTACTTTGTCTGTGGCGCTTTTTTATTTTTTACTTCCTGTTCGTTGGTTGACTCGAGTACCGACTGTTATTTTTTATGCGGTCGGGATGTATGCTATATTGCTATCGGAAAATATATATAATGTCGCTGCAAATAGGTCGATACAGCTTCTGAGGGCTGCTCAGAGTGTGGGATTTCTGATCACACTAGTAATTTTGTTTTTATTTGTAAATATCATTTTTTCTTTTCATCTTCCTATTTGGCAAAATTTTATAGTTCTTTCTATCATAGCAACATTTTTATATTTACAATTATTTTGGGCGGTGCTTCTAGAAGAAAGAATTTCTAAAAGATTATTGAGTCTCTGTCTATTTTTAGGATTTGGGATAGGGGAGTTAGCCTATGCTTTTTCTTACTGGCCGATAAGGTCGACTATTTTGGCTCTTTTTATATCGGCGGTATTTTATAGTATTGGTGGAATTGTCCAAGAACATCTTTTGGAGAAATTGTTTAAAGGGGTAGTCGGGGAGTATATGTGGGTAACAGGGGCGGTATTTGTCTTAGTACTCTTGGCAACGCAGTGGCAATGAAATTAAAAATAACATTTATAAAAATTATAATTGTTATAAAAGTT
>JACQJU010000030.1 GCA_016204905.1 Candidatus Gottesmanbacteria bacterium
ACCTTGGGAAGGTGGCATACTACCGGTGTACTAATCCCGCTTACCAAATATAAACCACCCGCATTGTCTTTTGATAATTATATCAATATAAGAGGGATTTTAGTATATCAATCCAGGCCCTAGGATGCCGTAGTACCGGATGGAACTATAGGAGATACATTGCTAGGTAGGGGAGATATCATTTCTTCTTGGTCAGCAGGAGCGCCCCCAATGCCAAATTCAGGATTAGCCGGGCCCAGGTGGCCATTATTATAGTAATCGCTAGCTACCCACCCGACAAAGAAGAACAAAGGAATAAGTAAGAATATTAGTATAAGAGAAGCAATATTCTTTCTCCGGTCAAAGTAATATGTATCACCAATATAATTTTCGTAGGGCATGTTGATATATCTATACTAAATCACCACTATGAAGAACCAGTAAATACTAGATAAGAATTCGATAAGAAAACAGAGGATGATTATCTAGGGATATTCAAGACATTCCCTGAGTGTATCAGGTTGGGATTAGACAAATTATTTGCTTGAGCTATCTTCACCCAGGCATAACCATCTCCATAAGTTCTCACAGCTATATGCCACAAATCATCTCCCTTGGCTATCGTATAATCTTCTCCTTCGATTCTTACTTCAGGTTTGCTTGTAGTGCTGGACCCCTGATCTACAGTGATAGTCTCAACTTTCGGTATCTCTAACGTCTGACTTACTTCAATCAGATTGGGATTACTTATCTTATTCGCCTCAGCAATATTTACCCAGTTATATCCTGACTGATAATATTTTTCAGCTATTACCCAAAGATTTTCACCTGGCACTACTTTGTGACTGGTTGGGGTACTGACTACCGGTTGCCCAGGAACTTCCGGTTTTTGTTCCTGAACTACCTGGGTACTCTTACCTTGCTGTGTCTTTATAAAATTAAAAAGAAGCATTCCTGCTACAATAACCACTAACAGTCCTAAACCCATCGAGATATAAGATTCGGGTACTTTCAAACTTTTCTTAAATTTTTTCCACATTGAGGATCAGATCCTCCTTTCCGGGGCAGTGATAAGGGGCAGTTTAAAAAAGCGGGCCCGCCCGCAACGCCAGCAAGCTGTCTTGCTTGGCGGGCGGGGTCGGCGGGGCTCGAACCCGTAACCTTCGCCGTGACAGGGCGATGCTCTAACCAAATTGAGCTACGACCCCAACCAACTTGATCCCATAATAACAAAAGATTGCAGGGCGGTCAATAGTTATGCTACACTCTAGAGGGTTTATGACCAACCAACAGATTGCTCAGCTACTGAAAAACGTCGCCGCAGCTTATACCATCCAAAACGCCAATCGCTTCAAAATCCTCGCCTACGATAAAGCTGCTGACTCCATAGAACATTTGACCCATGAAGTCAAAGATATCTGGAATCAGGGAAAACTGAATCAAATTCCAGGAATAGGTCCTTCTATTGCTTCACATCTCGATGAACTTTTCAGAACTGGCCAAGTTAAACATTTCGATTCCGTTATGGGTAAAATCCCCAAAAGCATCTATCCTCTACTTGAATTAACTGGTTTTGGACCCAAAAAAGCCGCAAAACTAGTAACTACATTAAAATTGGAGAAGTCCTCATCTATAATCGATGATCTTACCAAAGCGGCTAATTTAGGAAAAATAGCTCAAATAGAAGGATTTGGAGAGAAATCCCAAGAAGATATTTTAGAGTCAATTAATGCTTATAAAAAGGGCAGATCCAAACAAAAACGCATGCCTCTGCCTTATGCTTATGCCCTAGCAGAGGAAGTAGTCTCTTATCTAAGAAGAAGTAAAGATGTATTAAAAGTAACTCCACTTGGTAGCTTAAGACGGATGGTTTCCACCATAGGTGATATAGATCTTGCCGTCTCTACCAATAATCCTCAAAAAGTCGTTGATTATTTTCTGTCATACCCCCAAAAAGGGGAAATAGTCGAAAAAGGACCCGAAGGAGCTACAATTTTACTAGTCAATGGTCAGCAAATAGATATGCGAGTCATCAAACCTAAGGCCTGGGGATCGATGCTTCAATATTTTACTGGTAGCAAATATCACAATATCAAGCTCCGGGAATTTGCTCTAAAACCGGAGTATCAACTTCAAGCCC
>JACQJU010000028.1 GCA_016204905.1 Candidatus Gottesmanbacteria bacterium
AATAAATATAAATAATTTTAACTTATGTTATTATATACAATATCTCACATTACTCACCGCAAGGTGAGAATGTCCGTCAGCAGGCGGACAAGCGCGCGCAAAAAATAAGGGAAAAGCGAGGCCGCGGGGCGGCCGAGCTCAGAGACTTATAAAATAGGTTCGAATTTTATCGAAAGCGAGTACAATCCTCAATTTTCTTTTAAGCCGAAATAAAATTGGGAACTATACCAACAGCTGCCATAAACCCAACCTGATTTTTTAATCGGGGATAAAGAGTAGGATCAGCTCTTTCAAAAAAGGTATCCAATGTGGTCACTTTGGAATCACCTCTTTTCGATGACCCCCAGGGATCAACGATAAGTACATCAGGAAATTCCGCAGCCGTTGCTAAAACAAAATGAGCGGCAGTACCAGGTCTGCTCCCGTATTTGAGTCCTTCGAGTAAGACAACGCCTCCTTTATCAAAAACTTCTTTCTTCGCAGTTTGAAAAATATCCGCCCATTGATCATGGGGTACGATATGACCCCCGCCTATTACTCCCCAATCAGGAGTAATGTAGGAAGCGGTATACTTATTTCCACTAATAATATCAAGAGCTGGTTTAACACCAGAAGCTTTGAGAGTATAATCGGGCTTTATATACGGTGCGGTTTTCCCATAACTGTCGTGAAATTTTTTCCCGTATAGTTTATTAAAAACATCTGCTACAGTAATATCTGGTACCTCTCCGGAATTGAAGTAATGATATATTTTATCAACCATAGCTATAACCGCCGAACCGCAGGCATTAAGTGCAATACGATTCAAATCCTCTCTATTTCTTAATCTCCCATATTGCTTCGGATCCAACTGTGCAGCAATTAGTTTGCGCTTTGATGAACCGAGGGGGGAGATAAAGAAATTAGGATTGCGCAGATGTGATTTTATAATTTCTGGATCAGAAAATTTCCATTCACTCTTTGATACTTTGGTGGTAGCGCTAGCTTGTGGCTCTAGATCGGGAGTAGCCTCTGGAAGCGCAGTACTACTCGGTACTGCGGTATGAGTAGCCGTATTTATAGGAGTAAGCGTCGGTTCATTTGTAGCACTAGAAGTAGGGATTACCGGTGGTGGTGATGGTTTATAAATATTTCCCAACCCGCCTAATAATGGTGAGGCAAGCCCCAAAACAGAAAGTTCAAGGAAACGACGCCTAGTTATATTACTAGCTGGTTTAATCTTTTCCATGTATCAATCCCAAGTTCGACGGGGTATATGTTGAAAAATTCACTGGTAGAATCAAGTAAGATCATATATAATAGCTATTATATATCAAGAGTGATGGTTATTTCCATCCGGCAGCCCTAAAGTGCAGGGTGCCTACGAAGCCATCAGGCGGAAAGATATGTTATCTAAGAAAACTTATTTTCCCGCCATTGTGCGGGATTTTTATGAATTATCAATACTTTACTTCTGAGTCTGTAGCCTCCGGGCATCCCGATAAAATTTGTGACCAAGTTTCAGACGCCGTAGTTGATGCCGCGCTAAAAATCTACCCGGGCAGTAGAGTGGCTGTGGAAACTTTAGTGACCAAAGATAGGCTGGTTATGGCTGGAGAAGTGACGTGTCCCCAAAATTTACCTTTTGAGGAAATAGCTAGAAAAGTTATCAAAGACTTAGGATACATAAACGAGATTTATAATTTTTCCTATAAATCTCCAATGTCTTTTTATATACATGAGCAGTCCCCCGATATTTCTAGAGGTGTCGATACCGGTGGAGCAGGCGATCAAGGTATGATGTTTGGTTTTGCTAGCACTGAAACACCAGAACTGATGCCGCTTCCTATTATATTAGCCCATCGAATTGTTGAACAAGTGGATAAACTTAAAAAGACTAAATTAAAATATTTAAGACCCGATGGTAAAAGTGAAGTAAAAATAAGATATGAAAAAGGTATTCCCAAATTAATTGAGAAAATTATCATCGCAGTTCCACACAATCCTGATGTATCGATTATGGAAGTAAAAAAAGATTTAATTCACTTTGTTATCAAACCAATAATTAAGCAGTATAAATTAAATTTACCCAAAATGAAGGATATTATTCTCAATGGTACCGGTCGCTGGGAAATCGGAGGTCCCGCCGCCGATACCGGGGTCACCGGTAGAAAAATTATAGTGGATAGTTATGGTGCTATGGCTAGACACGGCGGCGGCGCCTTTTCCGGTAAAGATCCGACCAAAGTAGATAGAAGTGGCGCCTATGCCGCCCGTTTCTTGGCCAAAAATATTGTTGCTGCTAAAATGGCTGACCGTGCCGAAGTGCAAATTGCATATGTCATAGGCCAAATTGAACCCATTGCCAAGGCTATAGAAACTTTTGGCACCCAGAAAGTTGATAAAAAAAAGATAGAAAAATTTGCCTGGAGTCTTCTAGATCTTTCCGTGCCCGGAATAATTAGAGGATTAAAATTAAATAGACCAATATATCAAAAAACTGCTTGTTATGGCCATTTTGGCCGCAACGAATTTCCTTGGGAAAAAGTTATTCACTAATTTTTCACTCGGGAGGAAAAAAATGAAAAGGGGAATAAAGTTTTTTCCTCATCCATCTCGTAATTAAATCATCATACACACTAGCAGGATTTACGTTGGTCCATAATGTAGTATTAAATCTTTTTTTATCAGCCGACAAATCATATATTTTACATCCCTCATGAAACATAGTGGGAATAGGAGTCTTATAAACACCGCAGGTTACCCCCAATGGTAAACCATCCCTACTTATAAGTTTCTTATCAGCCATAAATACGACGAGCGGGTAACTAATTGTCGATGAACCCCATTTATAGTCATAGATACTAAACATTTTGGCCGGATACTTGTTTTGGAGTTTCGTGATGGTGGCCGTGACCTGATCTACTTTATTGTTATAAAAGATTCTTTCTCTGAAACGAAATGTATTTCCGATGATAATACCAATCCCGAAAATCAAAACGAATGTTCGGAAAAAGAATGATAGGAAACTGTGCTTACTTTTATCATAATATAGAAAAATAACATGAATTGTCCAAGCAGTGAAAAGTAATATAAAAGGACTTAAGTATATTAGATAACCTTCTGATCTCTCTCCTCTATAGTAACGGTTCAGTATCATAAAGAAGGCAAAAAACATACCTAAAACTAAAAAGAGCCTATCAACCTTTTTTCGTAAAAATTGTATAAAGACAAATATACCGGCTAAATAAAATAAAATACGACCTATCCAGATGGACCCGCCGGCAACAAATGCCCAATAGCTTGGAAAATAGCTAAATAGAAATAATTTCCAACTATTAGGTACATAGAGGCGGTATTGTCCAATGAGGAAATAATCGATAATATTGCGCGTGTTTGCAAAGTCTTGATGCCAATCCCAGTATAATAGGGGCACTGATGGTATAAATATTCCTATTAAAATAGCTATTAAACACATCAACTTCTTTTTAAATCTCATTGGAATTAATAGAGGTGAAATGACCACAATCAATAAGTTTAATGCTTGATAATGCAAAGAGATTGCAGCTCCTATACTCAAACCAGACAAAAAAGCATAAATCAACCTTTTTTCCTTCCAAAGTAAAATTAAAAAGAGTAAAGTCAGTGTGGCTAAAAAACTAATTAGAGAATGTTGGTTAAGTACCAATGCTCTGGAAATAAGTTGCGGAGAATAAGCAGTAACAAGTCCGATCAAAAGCCCAAATCGCCTACCAGCAAGTACATTGCCTATTTTAACCGCTAATAAAACCGTGAGAATACCTAAAAAGCCTAATATTACCCACGGTATTGTTAATGCGTCAGGAAATAACAGGTAGGATGACATGATATACCAATAGAATAAGGGGCCAAACACAAAAGGACCCGCCGAGCTAAAAGAACCAAATAAGGGCAGCTCATGTCTCCCCAGCGCCTCTTTAGCTATTAGAACATCTCTTGCATCATCACTCAAAAGTCCCCATCTATTGGGAAATCTATAGAAACGGAGGATTGTTGCCAAAACTAAAATACAAAAAAGTAGAAAATAATAAGTCTTATATTTGGATAGCACCACTAAATAATGATTAATGTTAAATAATATTTCAGTATAATATATAATAGATTACTATGGAATGGATCGATGCCCCAGATATTAAAAAGAGCATAAAAATAATTCTCCAGAATCTAGATTACCAACACATCAATCCAGATGATTTATTCTGTATGCGCAGTTCTGGCTCCTCATCCAGGGCTATAGCTCGTATCTGGAGCCTGCCGCGAGTCTGGCGGGAAGTACTAAAACTGCGGCCCCAATATATCATCGAAGTAGTTTCAGAACGTTTCGATAGGCTATCTGAAGATCAAAAACAAAGAACACTTATCCATGAACTCATGCATATACCAAAAAACTTCTCCGGCTCTCTCGTTTCTCATCGAGGTAGATATCACCGGATAGATGGCAGAAGCGTCGATAAGCTATTTAGGATATTCTTAGCCAACAAAGATTACTTGAAAAAGTAGAAAATACCGAGGTGTCTATATGATATCACCTCCGATGTGTGCATAATGATAACAATCATTCATGGAGACGACGAAGTTACCTCAAGAAACAAATTAAAAGATTTAAAGGAAAAATCCAAAGAGAAAGAGACTATCACTCTAGATGGCAAAAATATAACTATTGCCGATCTAAAACAAGCCCTAGAATCACAATCTTTATTTTTACTAGAAAAATTAGTCATCATCGAAAATCTACTTACTCGCCGACCCTCCAAAGAAAGAGATGAGGCAATAAAATATATTAGCGCCAATAAATTTGACAGTGATATTATTCACTATGAAGAAAAAGAGGTAACTCCCGCGGTTTTAAAGAAATTCCCATCAGCTCAAAACTTCAATTTTAAACCCCAAGGAAATATTTTTAAATTTGTTGACAATATCCGCCCCTCTTCTTCTAAATTCCTCGTTCCTCTGTTTCACGAATTGATAAAAACCGAGCCTCCCGAAGTAGTTTTTGTTATGATAGTAAGACAAATAAGAAATATATTGCTTGCCAGCGATTCTACAAGTGATTACCTAAAAGAATTTGCCCCCTGGCAAAAAGCAAAAATATCGAGTCAAGCAAAATATTTCCGCCAAGACTATTTAGTTACTATTTATCGTAAACTACTGGAAATAGATTACAAGATAAAATCCGGCAGAACTCCTCTAAATCTTACACAGTTGCTTGACATTTTTTTGGTTAATCTCTAGCATAAATGCTATGCCTTTTGACCTGAAAATATTTCATGACTACGATATAAGAGGAATTTATCCGACTGAGATCAACGAATCTATTTATACACTTATCGGTCAAGCGTTGGCTAAGTATGTCAAAATAGGCCCGATTGCCGTAGGCCACGACATGAGGATCTCTTCTCCCAGTCTCTCAAGAGCGCTGATTGAGGGTATAACTTCCCTAGGCATAGATGTAGTCGATCTAGGACTCATTTCTACCGAAATGCTCTATTTTGCCTGCGGTAAATATGATTATCCCCTAAGTTGTATCGTGAGTGCCTCGCACAACCCACCAGAGTATAATGGTCTAAAAGGAGTTTTACGAGGTATGATTGCTCTAAACGGATCATATGGCTTTCCAGAGATTAAAGAAATAATAGCAAAGCAGTTTAGCGATAAAACACCTCGGGGGTGGCAGGCTGGAGTGGCAACGCAAGCCATGACTCCCCCGATGGTGAAGGAATCAAGAAAAATTGGTACAGTTACTACTAAAAATATACTCACTGATTGGATCTCCCATCTACTTTCATTTGTGGACGAAAAATTCTTAAAACCCTTAAAAGTTGTCGTTGATGCCGGTAATGGCATGGCTGGAATCACTTGGCAAAATCTGATGGCTAAATTACCTATCGAGATCATACCTTTATATTTCGAACCAGATGGAACATTCCCACACCATATACCCAATCCTTTGGAAGAAAGCAATCTAAAAGATATTAAGAAGAAAATTAGACAAGAAAATGCCGATTGTGGATTTGCTTTTGACGGTGACGCAGACAGATTTTTTATACTTGACGGAAAAGGCGAGGTTTTATCAGGTACTATAACTACTGCCATTCTGGCTTCTCACCTATTACAAAAACATGGGCCAGCTTCTATATTATACAATGCCATATGTGGCCGGATTGTTCCAGAAACAATCAAAAAATACCACGGCACTCCTTACCGTGTCCGTGTCGGGCATTCTTTTATCAAACAATATATGAGACAGTTCGACGGACTTTTTGCCGGTGAACATTCTGGACATTACTACTTCAAATATAATCACTATGCCGACTCTTCTGCTATAGCCGCCCTACTTTTTCTAGAATATGTATCCAAAGTTGGTAAAAAAGTCTCTGATATGAGGTTGGAGTTCGATAAGTACCCCCAAAGCGGCGAGTTAAATTTTCTGGCCCCAAATATTGACGAAATACTAAATACAATAAGGACCAATCAGAGTAAAAAAGCAACTTCCATAGATGAAATCGATGGACTGTCTATTTGGTATCCTACTTGGTGGTTTAATATGCGCGCTTCCAAAACAGAACCACTTCTTAGACTCAATATCGAGGCGGATAATAAAACAATTCTCCAAGAAAAGAAAACACAACTTATTGACAAACTACTTACCCTCGGTGCTAAACTGAAATAAAACAATGGTTTTATTTCATCCTAAGAGCCTCAGCTCGAAGGATCTTTTGATACAATGATAAATATGCCAAATCTAGACGACCTTACTGTTATTCAAGCTCTTGATCGCGGGCATGCACTTGAATCTATCACCATGCTACCTGATCAAATAGATCAATCCTGGCAAGAAGGGCAAGCAATCAATTTCCCCCCAGAGTATAAAAATGCCAAAAATATTGTCATAGCCGGTATGGGAGGTTCAGCCTATGGAGGAAGGATAGCTAAAAGTCTTTATGATACTAAGTCTAAAGTGCCTCTAGAGCTAGCAAATGGCTACGATATACCCGGCTTTGTTGATGAAAATTCTTTAGTAATTCTTAGCAGCTATTCCGGAACTACAGAAGAGACACTTACCCTTGCAAGGGCAGCCCTTGCAAGAAAAGCAAAGATAAGTGGAGTGACATCGGGGGGAGAATTGGCAAGGTTCTTAAGTAACAATAATTTTCCATCTTACATTATTAATCCTAAATACAATCCCAGTCAGCAGCCCCGTAGTGGGGTAGGTTATATGGTCGTCGGCCTCTTATCCCTTCTATCCCACCTGGATTATGTTAGTCTAGATAGTGACGATGTTGCGACAGCTATCAAATTTCTCCAAGAAAAAGGCAAGTCTCTCGACGTCTCGACTCCTACGGAGAAAAATCCCGCCAAAACGCTCGCCCAAAAACTCTTGGGTTTTATTCCTATTATTATCGTTGCTGATTTCTTAGAGGGGGCAGCCCACGCCATCCGTAATCCCTTTCATGAAACGAGTAAGCAATTTGGTCTCTATTTCACTATTCCAGAACTTAATCATCACCTTATGGATGGGTTACAGTTTCCGCAAAAAGGGAAAAAATATCTGAAATTTATTTTTATAAAATCAGATCTCTACGAAGAACGCAACAAAAAACGTCTTGATCTAACCAAAGATGTAGTTATTAAAAATGGAATCGAAACATTAGAAATAACATTGGATAGTAAAACACAATTTTCTCAAACCATGGAACTGATTCAATTTGGTGGATGGTTGTCATTTTATTTAGCCATAGCCAATGGCATCGATCCCTCTCCCGTCCCCTGGGTTGATTATTTTAAAAAAGAGTTGGTACGATGAAGACCATCACACCGTACCATCACACCGGGTGTGATGTCTGCTTCACACACCGGGAAATTAAATTAATCTAGTATAAGATGCTTAATGATCCCTAACCTTCGTTGGTAATCCGCTTGATCGGCGACGAATTGAACATACTTTTCTCGTGTTTTAAATCTACCTATAATTTCATTGGTATTGACAAAAGTATTCAACGAGTCTTTTGAATATATAGGAAAAGAGGTCCAGGGATATATGCTAAGTTCATTGAATTCAATAAGAAAGGATGTAACCGGATTAAGATGAATATAACGAGAAGTATGCACAAATTCTTCATCAGTTTCCACTCTTTTTGCTTTAAACGTACTTTGAAATAAAGCTCCATGTCGATCAAATTTTATGTTGAAATATTTGGCGAAACTATTTTGCAGGATTCTTATAAAAGTCCCTATGCCGCCGTTTTGTAATTGTTTTAAAAGTAAATGGTAATGGTTTGGCATAAAAGCATAGGCATATATTTCGACCAAGGGGAGCTGCTCTTTAAAGTTACTTTCATAATCCATTTTGAATTCTTTAGTGAGTGTTTTGTATTGTGAGTAGCGCATCTTTTGAGTAAAACGATAATAATCTAAAAGATCAAGCGTGTGTTGGAGATTTCTTTTGTTGCTGAATATGATTTCATGACCAACAGATCTGTTGAAAACATGATATATTTCATTATTGACAAGAAGATGCAGTCTTCGGGGCATATACATGTTTATACCACATAATCCCGGTGTGTAAATAGGGAATCACACCCGGTGTGATAGTTATTGCAAATAATTTATCAATACGGTATCGTAAATTTATGGTTGATAAAAATATTGTCTGGTTTGAAGAAGTAGAAAAACATGATACTCCTCTTGTAGGTGGCAAAGGAGCCAATCTAGGTGAGATGCTACGAGCTGGAATTCCTATACCCTATGGATTTATTATCACTGTTCATGCTTATGACCAGTTTATTGCGGAAAATAATTTAAAGTCCAAGATAGAAGATTACCTAAATACTACAGATTTCAAAGATACGAGCAGCTTAAACCGTGTCTCTAGCCATATAAAAAAAGAAATAATAAAAAGCCCCATACCCAAACAGCTGGCTCGAGAAATTATTAAATACTACTATCAACTTCCCCAAAAAGCTCGAGCAAAATATAGAATGAATATTAGTCTGAAATCACTTTTTAAAGATCCCCTAGTCGCTATCCGCTCCTCAGCAACAGCCGAAGACCTCCCGGGAGCATCTTTCGCCGGACAGCAAGCTACTTTTTTGGATATCAAAGGTGAGGCAAATCTTTTGGAAAATGTCCGAGCTGCCTGGGCCTCTCTTTTTGAACCACGGGCTATATTTTATCGTCACGAACAGCATATCGACCAGTTTAAAGTAAAAATTGCCGTTCCCGTCCAACTCATGGTTACCTCTGATGCTTCCGGTGTAATGTTTACTATAGATCCGATTACTAACGACAAATCTAAAGTGGTTATCGAAGCGGTTTATGGTCTAGGAGAAATGATCGTCCAAGGTACTCTGACGCCTGACCATTTTGAAATGGACAAAAAAACTGGCACGATTCTGGCCAAGCAGATATCTACTCAAGCTAAAATGATGGTCAAAGCCGAGAATGGTGCCAAAGTGATATCAGTGCCAGAAAATAAAAGAAATACCCAAAAAATATCGGATAAATTAGTAAAAGAAATAGCCCTTCTGGGATTAAAGATCGAAAAACATTACTTTTTTCCCCAAGATATCGAGTGGGCGACAGAAGATAATCAAGTCTATATAGTCCAATCAAGGCCCGTAACCACTATTAGTTCACAGTTAATCAACCACCAAGAACTAAGAACTAAGAACCAAGAACTAATCGTTAAGGGTGACCCTGCCTCTCCAGGAATAGCTTTCGGTCCAGCAAAAGTTATCACCTCAGCCAAAGAAATACACAAAATCGTCAAAGGCGATATATTAGTAGCCCCTCAGACCGATCCTGATTTTGTCCCTGCTATGAAAAAGGCTGCCGCTATCATCACCGAAAGAGGAGGCCGCACCTCACACGCAGCTATAGTCAGTCGGGAGTTAGGTATTCCCGCCGTTGTAGGTGCCCTAGGCGCTACTAAGCTCATCAAACCTCATCTAGTCGTGACTGTCAATGGAGCCACAGGCGAAGTTTTTAAAGGAGGTATTCAACGTTCTACCATCAAAAATAGTCTTACTGTCTCACTTCCCACAAAGCACAATTCCCTGTCCCATCCTCACCTAATAACAGCCACCAAAGTTTATGTCAATCTCGGCGAACCATCTAGGGCCAAAGAGACGTCCAAATTGAATGTAGATGGTGTGGGTCTTCTCAGAGCCGAATTTATGATCGCCGATATTGGCATCCACCCCAAAAAACTTATAAAAGAAGGTAAAGAAAAAGTTTTTATCCATAAATTAGCAGATGATTTACTCGCCTTTACACAAGCTTTCAGCCCTCGTCTCGTAGTCTATCGGGCGACTGATTTCAAAACCAATGAATATGGACACCTCAAAGGTGGAGGGGAATTTGAACCCATTGAATCCAATCCCATGCTAGGTTATAGAGGCGCTTATCGCTACGTCAACGATC
>JACQJU010000034.1 GCA_016204905.1 Candidatus Gottesmanbacteria bacterium
GAATTGTTTAGGTCAATTAGAAATTAGAATAATTAGAAATTTATGGGAAAACCTATACGACTACCTGGTCTTATCGATATTCACGTCCATTTCCGCGATCCTGGACAGACTGACAAGGAAGATTTTTATACTGGTACTTCTGCCGCCCTGGCCGGTGGAGTCACTACTGTCTTTGACATGCCCAATAACTTGGTGCCCATATTTACACTCAAAACTTTGCTAGAGAAAATGAAAATCGCCGAAAAAAAGGCAGTTTGTGATTATGGTTTCTATTTTGGGACTGATGGGAAAAATATAACCGAGTTTGAAAAGGTAAAAGGTTTGGTGATTGGCCTGAAAGTCTATCTTACTTTAACAACTGGGAAATATCTTCTGGACAATGGTCAAAAATTGGAAGAAGTTTTCGAGTCTTGGCCAAAAGAAAAAGTGATTGTTGTACACGGAGAAGGAGATAAAATTGATTTAGCAATTAATTTGGCAAAAAAATATAAAAATAAAGTACATATCACCCATGTTAGTAAAAAAAACGATCTTCAAGTAATTATAGAAGGAAAAAAAACGAATTCTAATATTACTTGCGATGTTACACCTCATCATTTATTTTTATCGAAAGAACAAATAAGCGCTAAAAACACCTCGGGGGTAGCCCGAAGGGTTTACCCTGAGCGAAGCCGAAGGGATTCCCCCGATGGTGGAGGGACCGCAAATGGATTTTATGAGGTAAAGCCGCCTCTTGCTTCAAGAGTTGACCAAGATTTTCTCTGGGAACACCTCAAAGATATCGATGCTATAGCCACTGATCATGCACCCCATACTATTGAGGAAAAGAAATCCAATACTCCACCTAGTGGTATGCCCGGAGTCGAGACAACCTTGCCACTTCTGTTCACTGCAGTAAAAGATGGCCGATTAACTATGAAAGATTTAATTAGGCTCACCAACACCAATCCCCAAATGATATTCGGATTTAGGCAAAATAAAAATACTTGTGTAGAAATTGATCCAGACGAAAAATATACAATTGAAAATGAAAATTTGAAAACGAAGTGCAGCTGGAGCCCATTTGCAAGAAGAGAAGTTTACGGACGAGTACAAAAAGTGTTCATCCGTGGAGAAAAAGTATTTGAAAAAGGTAAAATTTTAGCAAAACCTGGCCTTGGAAGAAATATTCTATCTCCAAAATCCGGAGGTGTCTAGCTACCACACTCGACGAGTGTACAAAAACGAGTGTACAAAAAATTGAATTCCCGATGTGTGAAGCCATCATCACACCCGGTGTGATGGTGGCGGCCTCAAACTTCCTGCTATGACAGGCACGACCCGCTTATCCAAAATAGAAGGAATAAAATTATTAGCAGTTGGATGAGGAATTATACCCGCCAAGGCTTTGGCTGCTTTTATTTTCATCTCGGGTGTTATTTTAGTTATACGATTCTCGAGAAGACCTTTAAAAAATCCGGGAAAGACTAGGGCATTATTTATCTGATTGGGAAAATCACTTCTCCCGGTCCCTATCACTGCTACTCCCCATCTTTTGGCATCGATAGGCAATATTTCCGGGTCAGGATTAGCCATAGCAAAAATAATCGGCTCAGGATTCATAGATTTAACTATATTCTGTGTAAATAATCCTTTTGTCGACACCCCTATTAATACATCCGCATTTATTGCTGCTGCTTGGAGATCTCCATCTACATCTTGCGGATCTGTTATTACGACTAATTCTCGTTTAGAAGAGTTGAGATCTTTTCTATTCTTAGAAATAATCCCCTTACTATCAACAGCCAAAATATTTTTTATCCCTACCCGACTAAGCAATTTTATTGTCGCTACCCCGGCGGCCCCGCTACCAACGACTACAACTTTGAGTGCTTTTAGTTCTTTTCCGACAATTTTGGTAGCGTTATATAATGCTGCCAACACAACAATAGCTGTGGCATGCTGATCATCATGCATCACAGGAATTCCTAAGTTCTGAAGTTTTTCTTCTATCTCAAAACATCTAGGAGCACTAATATCTTCGATATTTATCCCTCCAAATATTGGAGATATATTGGCAATTATATTGATAATTTCCTCATTATTCTGAGTCTTAAGACATAGAGGAAAAGCATCAATCCCAGCAAATTCTTTAAAGAGCATGCATTTCCCTTCCATCACGGGCATGGCTGCTTCGGCCCCTACATTTCCTAACCCCAAAACTGCTGACCCATCGGTTACAACTGCCACAGTATTATGTTTGATGGTGAGTTTAAAAACTTGTTTGGGATCATCGACAATTGCTTTTACCGCTTGAGAAACGCCAGGGGTGTAAGCCAAAGATAGTTGCTCCTTAGTCGTAAGGGCCAATTTCGATTGCACCGCTATTTTCCCTCGCAGTTTTTTATGGAGTTCCAGAGCTTCCGAACTGACTATCATAGAACTATCATACGCGATGATTTACTATTGTCAATCCTATCAAAACCAAAGGATTGATACTGAGTCTATCGAAGTATCAAATATTGCAGATTAACATGGTTATTGTTATACTCCCATAAAACATGGCTGATTTATCAATTAAATTCCTCGTAACATTCTCTAATCCTTTTATACTTCCTTCTGGCATCATCACTGAAATACCAGATCACAAAAAAGCCATAGAAGCAGGCGCTGGAGGCATCACTCTAAAAACTATTACCAAAGAAAAAAGAGAAGGCAACCCACTTCCTCGTCTGTGGAAATATGAACATGGCATGCTCAACTCTGTAGGACTACGTAATCCAGGCATAGATGAAGGAATAAAACAAATAGAAATATTTCTAAAAGAAAATCCCAATTTTCCCATTATTGTCAGCCTTTTTGCTACAGATGTCAAAGAATTTGCCCACCTAGTTGAAAAAATAGTTCCCTTAAGTCCTCCATTTATAGAACTAAATCTCTCTTGTCCCAATACAACTGATGAGTTGGGCAATGCACTTGGTATGGACGAAGGTGCAGCAGAAAAAGTGACCAAAGCAGTCAAGATGGTTTCTGGAAAGGTTACAATTATTGCCAAACTATCACCCAATGTTTCCGAAATATCAGAAGTTGCCAAAGCATGTGAATCTGTAGGTGCTGATGCAATATCTGCTATCAATACAGTCGGTCCGGGCATGATAATTGACATAATGAAGAAAAAACCAGTTATTGGCAACAAAGAAGGAGGCGTTTCCGGCCCAGCGATATTGCCAATTGCTATCCGATGTGTATACGATATCTACGAGGCCGTTAAAATACCCATCATAGGAATTGGAGGAGTAGAAAAGATTGAAGGTGCCATCCAAATGTTTATGGCGGGTGCTACTCTGGTCGGAGTCGGCACAGCTACTTATACCAAAGGGATGAAGGTTTATGAGGAATTAAAGAAAGACTTATCAGAATATATGGAAAAAAACAACCTAAAAAGTCTTCAAGACTTTATAGGAGCAGCACATAATTAATTTAACCTCGCAAGGGCTGCCCTTGCAAGTGTAATAAGTATGTATACAATTCATTTTGATGTAGACGAAGAGATTGCGAAATACCTAAAAGGTATTAAATACCCTCATTGGTTAAACGAGAAGAACAAAAGCTATCAAAATGTAGAAGCCATATCTATTAGTCACCTTTGTAAATTTGGCAAATCGACTTTTCAATATTTTCCCAAACTTAAATTGATTATTACTCGAAGTGTTGGCGTAGATCATATAGATCTCGAAGAATGTAAAAGGCATTCTATTGCCGTCTATCATATCCTCGATTACGGCGCAATAAGTATAGCCGAACACGCACTCGCTCTGTTATTATCAGGAACAAGAAGGCTATTTGATGCTAATAAGAAAATCAAAAAAGGAGAGTTCAACTTCCGAAACCTTCTCGGATATAGTCTGTATAATAAAACAATAGGAATTATCGGTACAGGAAGAATAGGGTTGGAATTTATAAAGCTTATCAAGCCTTTTAATTGCCAGATAATTGCCTATGATATATATAAAAATGAAAAGGCCGCCAAAGATTTAGATTTTTCCTACGTTTCTCTTGATGAACTATTGCAAAAAAGTGACATTATCTCATTGCATATCCCCTTAAACAACGATACTCATCACATAATAGATAATAACAAGATCCAAAAGATGAAAAATGGTGTTATTCTCATAAATACTTCTCGTGGAGGACTAATCCATACTAAAGCCTTAATTGATCATATTAATAAGTTCTATTTTATAGGATTAGACGTTTTAGAAGATGAGCAAAGTTTCAATAAAAATCATCCATTACTAAATTATGATAATGTACTTATTACTCCCCATATTGCTTTCTATACCGATGAAACGGTTAAACTAATCGGCAAGGAAACCATGCATTCCATTGAAAGATTTACTAAAAACGACAAAACTGGTAGAGTAGTATAAGAAAAACATGACTTTTAAACATAAACTAAGTAGTATCGTCCAAAAAAATAACTCCCTTGTTTGTGTCGGACTAGATAGCGATTTAGGAAAAATTCCTAAACACCTAAAGTCCCAATCCGATCCCATCTTTGCATTTAATAAAGCCATAATTGATTCTACTTATGACCTCGTCTGCGCCTACAAGCCCAATAGTGCTTTTTATGAGGCCTACGGTTTAGAAGGGATAGCACAATTGAAAAAAACATTTGATTATATAAATGAAAAATATCCAGAAATCCCTACAGTACTAGATGCTAAGCGTGCAGATATAGGTAATACCAATGAAGGTTATGCCCGATTTGTTTTTGATTATATGGGTGCTGATTCTATAACATTACATCCATACTTGGGAATTGAAACACTAGACTCTTTTCTCAAGAGACTGGATAAGGAAGTATTTATACTCTGTAAAACGTCCAACCCCGGAGCAGGGGAGTTACAAGATTTGGAGGTCGGAAAAAAGCCGCTTTACCAAATAGTTGCCGAGCATGTCGTAGAAAAATGGAATTACAACGGCAACTGCGCTCTAGTAGTAGGAGCACCCTACCCTGCCGATCTAAATATTGTACGACGTATTGCCAAAAATCTCATCATACTTATTCCCGGGATTGGTATCCAAGGGGGAAAAGTGGAAGATGTAGTAAAAGCCGGAGTAGATGCTAACGGCCAAAATGCTATAATCAACTCATCTCGCGGTATAATCTTTGCCTCATCAGAAGCAGATTTTGCCCAAAGAACTCGAGAAGAAGCAGAAAAATTGAGAAATGAAATTAATAAATTTAGAGTCACAATATAGTTTCTAAAAAAGCATAAGAATATGACAAATTATATATATGTCAAGGATAGGTTTAGTAAAGAGGGAACAATGAGAATTGCCGTACGAGATGAGGATGAAATAACTTCTAATACAGAACCAAATGAACCTGTTACTAATGGGGAAAAGAGTAACGTCCCTACTCAAGAACTGAAACAACCAAATACCCCATCATTACTCGAAGGTAGAAGATAATACAATTCATTAATCAAAATCATAATGGCATTAGACAAACTAAAACAAATATATATCACTACTCTCTATAGAGAAAAAGCTTTCATCATAAAAAAGGAATATATCAAACTCCATCATGGTGGCGAGAGTCATCTCTATATGAATCATTCTATATTTCTTTCATCTTACAAAAACTTTAGTTTACTTTCCCAAATCTATATTGAATTGCTACCAAAATCATTAAAGACTTATCAACTAGGCAGCGTAGATTCGGTGATGAGTCCCATTATAAGTGGCTTTTTGGCCTCCATACTAAAAAAAGATGTTGTCATCACCAAAGAAAAAAAAATGGAACATGGAATTGAAAATAAGATTTATGGGAATCCTTCCGGGGAAGTTGTTCTCATAGACGACGTTACCACTTCTGGTACGATTCTTATAAACGCTGCCCAAGCTCTAAAAGAGAAAGGTGCATCTGTCAATTATGCTATACTGGCAGCTTGTAGGGATTTGACAGCTATTGAGAGATTAAAAGCTGTGGGAATAAAAACTAATTTTATCGCCACTTACGAAGAAATAGCTAAAACACTTTGGAATAAATTGACTCAAGAAGAAAAAGCAATTATCAAGAAGGAAGTACAGGAAAGGGGCTATAATTGGAAGTTATCAAATTAATAATTAAATTTGAGCTCATTACCCGATGTGTGAAGGGAATATCACATCGGATGTGTGAAGCTAAAATAAAATATGGGAGGAAAAATGAATAAAAATGTTTCAGAAGAAGTAGCCAAATTGTTACTTAAAATTGGTGGGATGACATTTCGATTTAACCCACCTTACACTTACACATCAGGTCTCAAAAGTCCTGTTTATTTAGACAATCGGCTTATTATATCTTACCCGGATGTGCGGACGAAGATTATTAATTTTTATGTGGATGTAATTAAAGAAAAAATAGGTTTGAAAAACATAGATTATATATCTGCCACCGCAACAGCCGCCATACCTCATGGCGCTTGGGTAGCAGATAAATTAAATCTTCCGATGGTCTTTGTCCGTCCCACAACTAAAACATATGGCAAGGGTGGCAAAGTTGAAGGACATCTAAAAAAAGGAAGTAAAGTTTTGATTATTGAAGATCATATATCTACAGCTGAAAGTGTTACTGGTAATGCACAAAGCATAAGAGAAATAGGTGGAGTAGTAGAGTATTGCGTGGCTACAACTACTTATGAGACCAAAAAGTCGAAAGAAAAATTAGAAGAAATAAGAATTAAACTTATACCATTAACTACAGGTAAAATAATTGTAGAAACAGCACTCAGACTAGGAAAGATCTCAGAAGATGAGAAAAGTAAAATTGATTCCTGGTTTGCCGATCCACCCAATTGGGCAAAAAAGATGGGATTGGAATAATTATTGACAATCTAGGCTCCTTTTGCTATCCTAAAACATGCCGCTCAAGTATATCTTCGTTTCTGGTGGAGTAATATCAGGCCTGGGAAAAGGCATCTCTTCTGCCTCTATCGCTTTTCTTCTCAAATCCGCAGGATATAGAGTCACCCTCGTCAAATGCGAAAATTACCTCAATATTGATGCCGGAACTATCAATCCCATCGAACACGGCGATCCTTTTCTTTGCGAAGATGGTACGGAGGCTGACATGGATATCGGTACCTACGAGAAATTTCTAGACAAAGATATGCATCGGCATAACTTCGTCACCATGGGTCAAGTGTATAAAACGGTCATCGATAGAGAAAGAAGATTTGAGTACAACGGCGAAGATGTCGAAGCCATCCCCCATATCACCAATGAAATAACCGAGAGGATCAACGAAGCCGCCGAAAAAGATAACGCCGAAATAGTCATCATCGAATTGGGTGGTACAGTCGGAGAATACCAAAATCTTTTTTACTACGAAGCCTCCAGGATATTAACACTCAAAAATAGAGGCGATGTTCTTCATGTCCATGTTAGTTATCTACCTACCCCATTACATTTAGGTGAGCCCAAAACCAAACCCACTCAACAATCAGTCAGATGGCTGAATTCTGCAGGCATACAGCCGGATTTTATTATAGCCAGATCCGAAAAGCCTCTGGATAAAAGAAGAAGAGATAGATTTTCTCTCTTTTGCAATATGAGACCCGAGGATATTATCTCTAGTCCCGATGCCAAAACAGTCTATGAAGTGCCCTTACAATTTCAAGAACAAAATTTGTTAGAAAAAATTTGCGAAAAATTATCACTTGCTTATCGCGAGCCCAATTTGTCCAATTGGTCTAATTTGATACAGAAAATAAAATCTCCCAAAAAACATAAAATAACTATCGCTATCGTTGGTAAATATTTTGCTACTGGAGCCTATCAATTGAGAGATTCTTACGCTGCACTGATGGATGCACTCGATCATGCTTCCTGGTCGGTGGACGCAGAAATCAAGACTCTCTGGGTGGATGCCGAAAATGTCGAAAAAAATGGCATCGAAAAGTATGCCAAAAATATTGATGGTCTTATTGTACCTATCGGCTGGGGAGAAAGAGGTGCTGAGGGGATGATTATTGCTGCAGGCTTTGCCAGAGAACAAAAGATACCTTACTTGGGACTCTGTTATGGTTTACAATTGGCAGCCATATCTTTTGCCAGAGATGTGATCGGTTGGCAGGACGCTAATACCGAAGAAAACAATAGAAATACCGAACATCCAGTCATTCACCTCATGCCCGCTCAAGAAGAAATCATGAAGAGGAGAGCCTATGGAGGAACTATGAGATTGGGTACTTGGCAAGCAATTGTAAAAAAAGAAACCAGAGCGTGGAAAGCTTATGAAAAGCATAAAAGTTTTATAGATATTAATAGAGGTTTAACCGCCGAAAGACACAGACACAGATATGAGTTTAATGACAAATTTTTGAAAGATTTTGAAGAAAAAGGCCTCATCATCTCAGCCAGAAGCGTGGTCGAAAATCTAGCCGAAATCGGAGAACTGCCAGAAAATGTCCATCCATTTTATCTCGGTACCCAAGGGCATCCAGAGTACAAAAGCCGGCCATTATCACCACATCCACTTTTCTTAGAATTTCTAGAGGCATGTATTAAAAATAAAAAATAATTATTGACAGCAAAGAATTTTTACTATAAAGTGAAATAGCCCATCCGATGAAGATCACATTGCTTATTCTAATTGCAATGGATAAAAAAATACGCTAACCAAGCGCCCGATTATCAAGGGCGCTTTTTCGTCCAAAGGACGATCAGCCTTTGGCTGATAATTTCATATGATGAATATTGCACGTATCGAAGTTGCTACCAAAGTTTTTGATACTCGCTCAGATGTAAGAAATAAAAGACTCATAAATTCAGGTTTTCAGAATATTAAAAACGTTAAAATAAGAGATATTTATACTCTTACTAAATTATTTGCTTATAAAGAATTAGAAAAGATAGCTCAAGCTCTTTCCAATCCCGTTACTCAAAAGACACATATTATTCTAAAAAAGAGCGTCAGATCAGCCAAGTTAGGGTACGTCCCTAATTGGGCGATAGAGATAGGTTTTCTTCCTGGTGTCACTGATAATGTTGCGGGTACAACAAAAGAGATAATCGAGGATTTACTGAAATTGAAATTTACCAAGGATGAAGATGTGTATACATCCCAAATTACATTTATAGAAGGAAAATTGACAAAAAATGATGCACAAAAAATAGCCGAGAGCTTATATAACCCTATTATACAGCGCGCCCACATCAAAAATTATGCTCAATACACCAAAGACGGCGGCATGGATTTTATCATCCCGAAAGTTACACTTCAAAAGAATCCCGAGACAACAGTTGTGGATTTAGAAGTTCCAGATGAAGAACTAGCCAAAATCGGGAAAAGCGGCATAAAAGGCAACGACGGAAAAAGAAAAGGGCCTATGGCACTACGACTATCATATATGAAAGAAATCCAATCATATTTCCGGAAACTAGGTAGAAATCCGACTGACATAGAACTAGAATCACTAGCCCAAACTTGGTCAGAACATTGTAAACATACAATTTTTGCAGATCCGATTGATGATATTAAAGAAGGGCTGTTTAAATCTTATATAAAAAGAGCAACTGAAGAGATACGTAAAAAAAAGGGCAAAGGAGACTTCTGCATCTCTGTCTTTAAAGACAATTCCGGAGCTATCACTTTTGACGACCAATATCTCATCACTCACAAAGTAGAAACACACAATAGCCCATCAGCTCTGGATCCATTTGGAGGATCGATCACAGGCATAGTCGGAGTAAACAGAGATACCATCGGATTTGGCCTAGGAGCCAAGCCAGTGGCTAATTATTATGGATTTTGTTTTGCCGACCCGAGAATTGATATCTCTTTATATAAAGGTCCCGATTTAACCCAAAAAATGCTTTCATCAAAAAGAATTATGACCGGTGTTATCGAGGGAGTCAACCAAGGAGGAAACCAATCAGGCATTCCTACCCCCCAAGGATTTATATATTTTGATGAACGCTACCGTGGAAAACCGCTTGTTTTTGTCGGTACTCTCGGACTGATTCCAAAAAAAATAAAAGGAAAGTCTTCTTATATGAAAAAGGCCTTACCTGGTGATTATGTCGTCATGATAGGTGGAAAAGTAGGCAAAGATGGCATCCATGGGGCAACATTTTCCTCCGAAGCACTCGATACTGGCAGTCCCGTATCTGCAGTCCAGATCGGAGATCCTATCACCCAGAAGAAGTTGTCTGATGCCGTTTTAAAAGAAGCCCGAGATATGTTGCTCTATCATAGTATTACTGACAATGGTGCTGGAGGATTGTCTTGTTCTGTTGCCGAAATGGCCAAGGAGTCTGGAGGATGCATTGCATATTTAGAAAAAGTTCCTCTCAAGTATGTTGGTCTTGCACCTTGGGAGATCTGGATATCGGAATCTCAAGAACGTATGACTCTCGCAGTACCTAAGAATAAGTGGCAGAAATTTAGCCAACTGATGACTTCCCGAGGCGTTGAAGCAACCATCATAGGAGAATTTACCAAATCAGGAAGATGTAAAGTTCTTCTCCATGGGAAAACGATTATGGATATAGATATGGAATTTCTCCATTTCGGTCTTCCCCAAAAAACCCTCAAGTCCTCTTTTACACCACATCATCATGCGGAGCCAGATCTCAAGGAAGAAAAAGAGTATACCCAGACTCTTATCAATTTATTAGAAAGACCTAATATAACAAGTTTTGAGTTTATCTCAGGCCAGTATGATTATGTCGTGCAAGGAAACCAGGTCCTTGCTCCTCTTCAAGGTCGCGGAAGAGTAAATAGTGATACTTCAGTCTTTCGACCGCTTCTTTCATCTTCAAAAGGAGTAATTTTGTCCCAAGGATTGTATCCTACATATAGCGATATCGATACCTATCATATGGCAGCCAGCTGTACCGATACGGCAATAAGAAATGTTGTTGCAGTTGGGGCCAATCCTGATTCTATTGCTCTTCTAGATAATTTCTGCTGGTGTTCCTCCGATGAGCCAGAAAGACTAGGCCTGCTAAAAAGAGCGACCCAAGCCTGTTTTGATTATTCCACCAAATACGAAACACCCTTTATATCGGGCAAAGATAGCATGTTTAACGATTTCCAGGGATATGATAAACATGGAAAACCAATAAAAATTTCTATTCCTCCAACACTTCTTATTTCCTCAATTGGGATTGTTGATGATATATCTAAAGTAGTTTCTCTAGACGCCAAAATATCCGGAGACTTAGTATATATTCTAGGAGATACATACGATGAATTAGGAGCCTCCGAATATTACCGCTTTTTAAGTGAGAAATTAAAAAGGACTGTTATCGGGAATCGTATCCCCTTAGTTGATGCCCCAAAAAATAAAAAACTTTATCACACTGTTTATAAATGCACTCAAAAGGGACTAATCGCCTCAAGTATTAGTATCACAAGAGGAGGGTTAGGAATTGCCCTCGCAAAGAAAGCCATGGGAGGAATGCTAGGCTTAAATATAAATTTAGCAAACCTCCCGGGGAAGTTTTCCCATAATTCTTCCGCCCTTTTTTCTGAAAGCCAGGGGAGAATAATTGTGACCATTGCGCCAGATAATAAAAAAACATTCGAATCATTGCTAAAAGGCAATTCATTTACCCAAATAGGCTCTGTTTCCAAAAACGATACATTTGAAATAAGGGGCTTGGATAATAAAACTATTATTAAAACGACAATTGATAGACTGCTTAAATCATATAGAAAAACATTTGCAGGATACTAATCTTAAGTCATTCTGGCTTGCCCAGAATACCAATGAGATTCTGGAGTCCCCCGCCATGGCGGGGTCCCCAGAATGACGACTATTATGAAACCAAAAGTATTAGTTTTCTCAGGATATGGCCTAAATAGTGAGGAGGAAACCAAGTTTGCCTTCGATTGGGCCGGAGGATCAGCTCATATTGTCCATATTAACGACCTCATCAACAAAAAATTTTCATTATTGGATTATCAGATCCTGGCATTCCCCGGAGGCTTTGCTTATGGAGATGACACCGGTTCCGGCAATGCCTATGCTCTCAAAGTTCGTAATCACTTGTGGGCTGAATTATTACAATTCATTCAGAAAGATCGACTTATCATCGGTATTTGTAATGGCTTTCAAATTTTAGTAAATTTAGGACTATTACCTGCCACTCAAAAATATGGTACAAGGGAAGTGGGTTTGATGCATAATAAACAAGCACGCTACGTCGTCCGTTTTGTCGATTTGAATGTGGAAACTCACAAAACTCCCTGGCTCAAAGATATTAAATCTCTTTCAATTCCAGTCGCCAATGGTGAAGGAAGACTTTCAATTCCCGGAGACATACTTCGCAATCTCAAAAAGAGAGATATGATCGCTTTCCGATATTTCAAAGGTGAAATGAGCACTTACCTAGATCTACCAGCCAATCCCAATGGATCTGTAGAAGATATAGCAGGGCTTATAGATCCGACTGGAAAAATATTGGGGCTCATGCCACATCCAGAAAGAGGCATGTTTTTTGTCCAATTACCCAATTGGCCGCTACTCAAAGAGCAATATAAAAGACAAGGTAGAAAAATACCTAAAGAGGGATCAGGTTTAAAAATTTTCCAAAATGCTATAAAATATTTTTCTTAGGTAGAATGACACTTCGGATGTGGACTTTAGCCCTGCCTGTCGGCAGGCAGGTTGACACATCGGGAGTATTAAGAAAATGATTAAACCAAATATAATTGCCCAAAATTCAAAGAAAGTCTTAAAACAAACGAACTTTACCTTTTTGGGTAAAAGAATACAGGGAAAAGTGCGGGATATTTACTTCAAAGATGGTAAGAGAATTCTTATTACAACCGATCGTATCTCCGCTTTTGATAGAGTACTTGGATATATACCATACAAAGGCCAGGTACTCAATCAATTATCTGCGTTTTGGTTTAATAAAACGAAGGATATTGTTGCCAATCATTTACTGGAAGTTCCACATCCCAATGTTTCTATTGTTAAAAATGCCAAACCTTACCCAGTAGAAATGGTAGTTCGCGGATATATCACCGGTGTCACGACAACCGCAATTTGGTATTGGTATGAAAAAGGGGAGCGCACCATATACGGAATCAAATTTCCCGAGGGTCTCAAAAAAAATCAAAAATTAAAAAAGCCGGTACTTACACCCACCACCAAAGCAGAAAAAGGAGCACACGATGAGAAACTGACACATGATGAAATAATCAAAAAGAAATTAGTATCACCAGCAATTTTAAGACAAATGGAAAAAGTAGCACTCGCCCTTTATAAAAGGGGAAACGATCTATTAAATAAGCGCGGACTCATATTAGTCGATACCAAATATGAATTTGGAGAGTATAATGGGAAATTAGTTCTGATTGACGAAATTCATACACCGGATTCCAGCAGATTTTGGGTAGACAAAAGTTATCGAGAGAAATTCAAGAAAGGCGAAGAACCTGACAATTATGATAAAGAATTTTTCCGGAAATGGTATGTAGCCCAAGGATATCGTGGCGATGGCAAACCCCCTATTATGAGCAAAGATTTACAAATAAAAACAGCCCAAAGATATATCTCTATATATGAAATGATCATAGGCAAAAAATTTAAACCTGAAAAATATCCTTTAGAAAAAAATATAGAAAAAGTCCTAAAAAACATCTATGAAAAATAATAATATCGTCGTAATTATATTAGGATCCAAATCCGATCTCACTTGGGCCCAAAAAATCGCAGTCTATCTTACAGAATTTCAGTTAGACTCCAAAATACATATCGCCTCTGCCCACAAAAGCCCCAAATATGCTTTGGAATTGGTAAACTCTTACGAAAAATCAAGCAAAAATATCATTTTTATCGCTATAGCAGGTAGATCTAATGCTTTGGGTGGTTTTCTCGACGCCAATACTCATTTTCCTGTCATCAATTGCCCACCAGAGTCTAATAAATATGGCGGTTTAGATATTCTCTCTTCGCTTCGCATGCCCACGGGTGTTGCTCCAGCAACCGTTTTAGAACCAGATCAAGCAGCTTTATTGGCTGCGAAAATTCTTGCATTAACAGACGCAAATTTAGAGGAAAAAATAAAAGACTATCACCAAAAATTAGTCTCCCAAATTAAAAATGATGATAAATCCATACAATAGGGTCCGACCCTTAGACTTATAGTAATAATATGATTGACTTTGAGAAATTAAAATATCAAGAAAGTTTCAAAGATCATTGTGGAGTTTTTGGTATATATGCACCGGGTGAAGATGTCGCCAAAATTTCCTATTTTGCCCTGCATAGCCTCCAACACCGAGGTCAGGAAAGTGCTGGTATTGCAGTTTCCGATGGCGAAACTATGCGTAGCATAAGAAGATTGGGGTTGGTGACATCAGTATTTAATGAAGAAAACTTACAATCATTAAAAGGTTTCGTGGCTGTGGGACACAATCGCTATTCGACAACTGGCGGCAATACTATCAATAATGTCCAACCCGTAATAATCCCCGGTAATGGACAATCATTGGCCGTCTCTCACAATGGTAATTTAGTCAATGCTGAAAAATTGGCAGAAAATTTGAAAGATACTAAACGTATCTCTACTTCTGATACCGAAATTCTGGCGCTTACAATATGCCAAGATAAATCAAATACCTGGGGTGAAAGGATACTTTCATCACTTTCCAAATTCCAAGGCGCATATAGTATCACTGCCTGCACTAAAGAAAAATTATATGCTTTCAGAGATCCCTGGGGCTTCCGGCCGCTTATAATTGGGAAGTTAGGAAAGTCCTATGTTGTCTCCTCCGAAAGTTGTTCATTTGATACGATTGGAGCAGATTATTTAAGAGACGTAGACCTTGGTGAGGTTATAGAAATAGATGATGAAGGTATTAGAACAGTTGGTTTTATACCCAAAAAAGAGAAAAAATTCTGTCTATTTGAATATGTCTATTTAGCAAGACCTGATAGTGTGCTTAATAATAGATTGGTTCATGCCGCAAGACAAAAAACAGGTGAGATGTTAGCCAAGGAAGCACCCGTGAAAGCGGATTTAGTAGTAGCGGTACCAGATTCTGGTACATCAGCAGCGCTTGGCTACTCTAAAAAGTCTGGAATTCCTTTTGGGGAAGCCCTCATCAAAAACCGCTATATAGGCAGAACATTTATATCACCTGAACAACGTTTAAGGGAACAAGGGGTACGCATGAAATTTAATCCCATGAAAAGAATAGTCTATGGTAAACGTATTGTCATCGTCGACGATTCTATAGTCAGGGGTACTACGATGAAAAAAATTGTAGAAGTCTTAAGGGAGTGTGGAGCGAAAGAAATACATCTTCGCATCTGTTCTCCACCTATTCGCTGGCCTTGTTATTTCGGGGTTGATACTCCAGACAGCAAACAATTAATCGGTGCCAATAAAACAGTTGCCCAAATAAAAAAATTTATGCAAGCTGATTCTCTCAAATATCTTAGTCTCGAAAGTCTTATAAAAGCTTCAGAACAAGAGCCCGATTCTGTCTGTACTGCCTGTTTTTCCGGCAAATATCCTATGAAAGTTAATACCAGCTTTAAAAAAAATGTCTTTGAAGTTAACTGTTAACTGCCCAGAAATGGAGTTTTTATGAAAAATTTAGCCAAAACCGACCGGGAAATCGCCAAGTGGATCAAAAAAGAAGTTATTCGTCAAAAAGAATGTTTGGAAATGATCCCCTCGGAAAATTACGTTTCACCGGCAGTATTAGAAGCCATGGGATCTATACTGACTAATAAATATTCTGAGGGCTTCCCCAAAAAGAGATATTATGGAGGCAATGACAATATAGATGAAATAGAAATTATAGCCCAAAAAAGAGCCAAAAAACTTTTTGGCGTAGAGCATGTCAATGTTCAACCATATTCAGGTTCCCCGGCCAATTTAGCAGTCTATATGGCTACCTGCAGTCCTGGTGATACGGTGATGGGTCTTGATCTAACCCACGGTGGGCATCTTACTCATGGTTGGAAAGTTAGTGCCACAGGTATATTTTTTAAAAGTATTATGTACCATGTGGAAGGTAAATCTGGGAAAATTGATTTTATAGAACTTAAAAATTTAGTTAGAGAACACAAACCAAAACTTATCTGGGTCGGAGCTACAGCCTATGTTTATCAATTTCCCTTCAAAGAATTGGCCCAAATCGCGGATAAAAGTGGCGCCTATCTTGCTGCTGATATTGCCCACGTAGCTGGTTTAGTCATAGCGGGAGCACATATTTCTCCGGCAAAATATGCTCATATTATCACCACAACCACACATAAAACTTTGCGCGGACCCCGTGGTGCGATGATCATGGTTACCAAAAAAGGTTTACAAAAAGACCCAGAATTGGCAGAAAAAGTAGACCGAGCAGTTTTTCCTGGTTTACAAGGAGGTCCACATGACCATACTACCGCAGCTATTGCAGTATCTCTCAAAGAAGCCACTAAATCTTCTTTCCAAAAATACGGCAAGCAAATAGTCAAAAACGCCAAAACTCTAGCTAGAGAATTTTTGAAATATAGATTAAAACTCGTCGGAAATGGAACTGAAAATCATATGATCCTCATGGATCTTACACCTATATTTGGTCCTGGTGGAGGATTTTTTGCCCAATATGCTCTAGATACTGCGGGTATTACTATCAATAAAAATACTATCCCCGGGGAGCCTTCTTCACCTTTTTACCCTTCTGGTATAAGGATCGGTACTCCGGCCTTGACTACAAGGGGGATGAAAGAAAAGGATATGACGAAGATTGCAAAATGGATGTATCAATCCCTAGAGGCAGTGAGAGGTTATAAATTACCCAAGAAAGAAGAGCGAAAAAAATATCTGGAAGATTTCAAGAATGAAGTTCACAAAAATAAAGAGCTTATAGAAATTAGAAAAGAAGTAAAAAAATTTGCCTCTAAGTTTCCCATCTTCGCATGGTAAAGCGCATTGCTGTTTTAATTTCAAATAAAGGAACAGGAAGTAATCTATCTGCAATATTGCAAGCTCTGGAGGCTAAAAAAATTAAAAATGGTCAAGTGGTTGTAGTAGTTTCTGATAAAAAAGATGCTTATGGTTTAATAACTGCGAGCAAGAAAAATATTCCGACAGAAGTATTAACTCTGAAAAGTTATAAAAATTTCAAGGTGAGGAAAAAGTATGATATCAGACTTGCAC